>JAJAZM010000140.1 GCA_026785645.1 Sphingomonas bacterium
CAGCGCGGGCAAGAGGTGGAGCAGCGCCAGCATGGCCCATGAGATTTTTACCACCATGGTTTACCCCAACCTCGCCAGCGCCGCTGCCAATCGCTCGGCTTCGGCGGCGCGGGCGTCGTGGTCGGCTCGGGCCTTTTCGACGGCTTCGGGTTTGGCGCGATCGGTGAAGGCGGGGTTGGCGAGCCGCGCGGCGAGGCCGTCGCGGTCTTTCTCCGCCACCGCGATTGCCTTGGCGAGGCGGGATTTTTCGGCGTCGAGGTCGATGATATCCCCGAGAGGAAAGGCGATCGTCACGCCATCAACAACAATTTGTGCGGAGCCGGGTGGTGCCTCTTCCACGACAATCACATTTTCGACTTTGGCGATCTGACGAAGTTGCGGCTGAAAAAGATCGAACGGCAGGGTCAATTGCGCCAGTTGAGCAGAATCGGAATTCTGTCGGACTAGATGAGGTTGCAGAGAGACGGTCCAAGGAATGCTCATCTCAGCACGCAGACTTCGCACCGCTTCAGCAATTGTGATCAATTGCCGAATTTGGCGGCTGGCCTCGACATTTACGCTCGCCTCTGTCTCAGGCCATTTGGCGGTGATCAGCGGGTAGTTGTCGCGCTCACCGTTGGCCATGCTGTTCCACAATTCCTCGGTGATGAACGGCATCAACGGGTGGAGCATGACGAGGATCTGGTCGAACGCCCAGGCGGCGACCTGCTTGGTTTCGTCGTCGAACGTGCCCTTCACTAATTCCACATACCAGTCGCAGAAGGTACCCCAGGTGAAGTGGTAGATGGCGTCGGCCATGTCGTCGAAGCGCAGATCGGCGATCGCCTTGTTCATCGCGTCGAGAGTGGCGACGACTTCGCCGATGATCCAGCGGTTGACCGGGAGGCTTGCCTCAGGCGCGGCGATGCTGGTGCTTGCGCCGACTCCATTACCTTGCAGGAAGCGCGCGGCGTTCCATAATTTGGTGGCGAAGTTGCGATAGCCTTCGACGCGTTTTTCATCGAGCTTGATGTCGCGGCCCTGGCTTTCCATCGCCGCCATGGTGAAGCGCAAGGCGTCAGCGCCGTAGCGGTCGATCAGGCCCAAGGGATCGACCGTATTGCCCTTCGACTTGGACATCTTTGCGCCCGCCGCGTCGCGGACGAGGCCGTGGAGGTAGAGCGTCTTCCACGGCACCTCCTTCATGAACTCCATCCCCTGCATCGCCATTCGGGCATCCCAGAAGAACAAAATGTCGAAGCCAGAGATGAGGACGTCATTGGGGTAATGGCGGGCGAGATCGTGGGTCTGCTCGGGCCAGCCGAGGGTGGCGAACGGCCACAATGCGGAGGAGAACCAGGTGTCGAGGACGTCCGGGTCGCGGTAAAGGGCGATGTGGTCCATCGAAGGCGGAATGGACGCTCCAAAGCCCTCATTCATTTCAGTGAAGTAGAATTTTGCGTCAGGACCAAAGTGATCTTGCGCTAGTTGGATCACATCGTCCTCAAATTCTGCCACAAAAATCGATCCGTCGAGCGCAAACCAGGCCGGGATGCGGTGACCCCACCAGAGTTGGCGCGAGACGCACCAGGGCTGGATATTCTCGAGCCAGTTGAACCAGGTTTTCGACCAGCTTTCGGGGACGATCCTGATCGCGCCCGACCGCGTCGCCTCGATTACCGGCTTCACCAGGGTCGCGGCGTCGACATACCATTGGTCGGTCAGCCACGGCTCGATCACCACGCCCGAGCGGTCGCCATAGGGCGTGGCGATCTGGCGGTCCTCGACCTTGACCAAAGCGCCCTCGGCTTCGAGCAGGTCAACCACCGCTTTGCGCGCGGCGAAACGGTCGAGGCCAAGCAACGCGTCGGGAATATCGCCGCTTTGGACGATGCGGGCCTGACCATCGAACATGTTGAGCATGTCGGCGGGCTTGAACCCGGCGCGCTTGCCCACTTCATAATCGTTGAAATCATGGCCCGGGGTGACTTTCACCGCGCCGCTGCCAAGCTCGGGATCGGCATGTTCGTCGACGACGATCGGGATTTCGCGGCCGGTGATGGGGAGCTTGATCAGCTTGCCGACCAAGGCGGTGTAGCGATCGTCGGTCGGGTGGACCGCGACCGCCATGTCGGCGAGCATCGTTTCGGGCCGCGTGGTGGCAACTTCGATGAAGCCCGAACCGTCTGCCAACGGATAACGCAGGGTCCAGAATTTGCCCGCGGTATCGCGGGTCTCGACCTCGAGATCGCTGATCGCGGTCTGGAAATGGGGGTCCCAATTGACCAGGCGCTTGTCGCGGTACAGCAGCCCGCGCTTGTGCAATTCGACGAACACGTGGGTGACGGCTTTGGTGAAGCCCTCGTCCATGGTGAAGCGCTCGTTCGACCAGTCGCACGACGCGCCGAGGCGGCGCAGCTGCCGGGTGATCTGCCCGCCGCTCTCCGCCTTCCATTCCCACACGCGGTCGATGAATTCATCGCGGGTGAAATCGGTGCGTTTCTTCTGCTCGGACATGAGCTGGCGCTCGACCACCATCTGGGTGGCGATCCCGGCATGGTCGGTGCCGACCACCCACAGAGCGTCCTTGCCCTGCATCCGGGCGATGCGGACGAGGATGTCCTGCAGCGTGATGTCGAGCGCGTGGCCGATGTGGAGCGAGCCGGTGACGTTGGGCGGCGGCATGACGATGGTGAACGGGGTCGCGTCGGGGCGCTCGGGGCGGAACAGCCCCTCGCCTTCCCAATGGGCGTACCAGCGGGATTCGATCGCGGCGGGGTCGAAGGTCTTGGCGAGCTCGGTCATGCGCGCCGCCTAGACGGCGACGCGCATCGCTTCAACCTCAGCGCGCCTCCGGCCCAATCCAGCGGTTCATCCAGCCGAACACATTGTCGTACCACTGGATCGAATTCTTGGGCTTGAGCACCCAGTGATTCTCGTCGGGGAAGACGAGCAGCTTCGAGGGGATATTGCGGCGCTGGAGGGCGGTGAAGCTGGCGAGGCCCTGGGTGTAGGGGATGCGGAAATCCTTTTCGCCGGTGATCACCAGCATCGGGGTTTTCCACTTGGCGACATGGTTGACCGGGTTCCAGCGCTCGAATGCGGCGGGGTCTTCATAATAGGTCTTGCCGCCATGCTCCCATTCGTCGAACCACAATTCCTCGGTCTCGTAGGCCATCGCGCGGGCGTCGAACACGCCGTCGTGCTGGACCAGGCATTTGAAGCGGTCGGGCCATTGGCCGGCGATCCAGTTCATCATGTAGCCGCCGTAGGAGGCGCCGAGCGCGCAGGCGTTATTGGCGTCGAGCGAGGGATCCCGCGCGGTGGCGAAGGCGAGGCCGCGTTTGAGGTCCTCGAGCGGTTTGCCGCCCCAATCGTTGCGGATGCTGTCGGTGAAGGCTTGGCCGTAGCCGGTCGAGCCGTGGAAATCGATGCTGACGACGGCGTAACCGGGCGCCGAGAACAGCCTCGAATTCCAGCGGTAGCTCCAGCCATTGCCGAAGCTGCCCTGCGGCCCGCCGTGGACGACGAACGCGATCGGGAGCTTGGCCTGTGCGGCGGTGCGCGCACCGGCGGGCTTGAGTTTGAAGCCCCACACCTGGTCGTTACTCGCGCCCTTGAAGGCGAATTTCTCGAAGCTGACGGGGTCGAGCTGCGACAGCAAGGCGCGGTTGACGTCGGTCAGGCGTCCGATCACCCCGCGTGCGGTGACGCGGAACAGATCGTCGGGGGCCATGATGCTGTTCTGGGTGAAGATCGCGCCGCCATCGGGGGTCGGGATGACGTTGCCGGCGTGGCCGTCACCGGTCAGGCGGGTCACCGCGCCCGAGGCCGAATCGACCCGCCAGATCGGGGCTTCCATCCTGTCTTCGGCGGTGATCAGCAGGCTTCGACCGTCCTTCGACCACGCCAGCGAGCCCGCCGAGCGGTCCCATTTGGCGGTCAGCGCGCGGGTCGCGCCGGTGGCGAGATCGCGCAGCATGATCACCTGGCGGTCGGCCTCGTAACCGGCGCGCGCCATCGAGACGTAGGCCAGGGTGCGGCCGTCGGGCGACAGCGTCGGCAGTGTGTCCGTGCCGCCGTTGGGGGCGGTGAGGTTGACCGGCTGGGCCGAGCCGTCGGCGGGGGCCATGAAGATGTCGAGATTGGTCGAGGTCGGTTCGATCCGGCCCGCCTCGCGGAGGGCGAAATAGACCGTGCGGCCGTCAGCGGAAATGTCGATCTCCTCGCCGCCGCCGAACGGCTTGGACGGCGTGTCGCCAACCAGCTTGCCGGTGACGCGGGTGCCCATGCCGGTGAGCTTGCCGCCGACGATCGGGTAACTGAAGATTCGCGATTTGACGCCCGGCTCGACCCACGTGTCCCAGTGGCGGACGAACAGCTGGTCATATTCGCGACCCGAACCGGCAGGCTTGGCCGGGAAGGTCGTCGCCGCGCAGGCGATGTCGGGGCAATCGCGGGTGTCCGCCCACACGATCACGCGACTGCGGTCGGCGCTGACCTTGAAGCCCGAAATGTCGGCCCCGAAATCGGACAGAACAGCGGGCCTGCCGCCAGGCGTCATGCGGTGGAGCTGGTCGCGGCCCCTGACCGGGGCGAGATACCAGATCGCGCCGTCGGCACCGAACATTGCATTATTGGCGCCCTTGGTCAGCCCGGGAATGGCGCGCGGCGCGGCGGGGCGGGTCAGGTCGAGCATCATCAGCGGGTTGTTGCGCTTATTCGCCGCCATGTCGGTGGTCGAGAGGGTGAAGATCGCGGTGCGGCCATCGGGCGATATCGAGGGCGCGCCAAGGCGATGCATCATGTGCATATCTGTCGCGGTCATCGGGCGAGCGAATGACGGGGTGGAGACGAGGGCGGCGGCCGCGACGGTGGCGGCGAGCAGGAGGCGGTTCATGGGCCGATGCGTAGCAAGCGCCCGCGAAATCCGCCAGTCCTAGAGGGGTTTACCGGTAATCCGGCTGATCTCGCGGCGGACATGTTCGTCAACGATCCGCGGGAGATGCTCGTCGAGCCATTGCTTGAGTACCGGGCGAAGCATGTCGCGCAGCATTTGCTCGAGCGGGTTGATCGGCGGCGGCGGCGGCGCGGCGGCGGCGACCACGGTCAGTTGCTCGAGCTTCATCCGGCTGGAGTCGGCGGCGACCTCGTCGAGCAACGGCGGGCCGGTATCGACCGGCGGGGCGCTGATCACCGGTTCGGTTTCGACCGGATGGTCGAGCTCAAGAATATCCTCCTCGTCTTCGTCGTCGAGCGAAGCCGGAAGCGACGGGGGGACCGCGGCGCGCAATTCCTTTTCCTCCGCGATCACCCGCTTGATCGAGGCGAGAATGTCTTCCATTGATGGGTCGCGGGGCGTCTGCATCGCCGTTGTATCGCCTATCGCGGCTGCGAAACCAAGACCTGCGGTTGCTCCTCTGCAGTCGCGGTGCTGGTCGCGGTCGGTCCGCTGCGTCGCGGCGTCGACCAGTCGCTCCAATTGCCGGCGACACTTCGGTAATTGCCGAGCGGATCGTAGAGGGGCCCGCCCTCGAGCCCGAGATCATCCGCCTCGGCCTGGCCCATGGCATTGAGCAGCTGGAATCCGGCAACGTAGGAATCGCGCCGCGCGGTGACCAGCGCGACTTGCGAATTCAATAATTCCTGCTCGGCATTGAGCACATCGAGGATGGTCCGCGTGCCCACGCTATTCTCGGCGCGGGCGCCTTCCAGCGCAAGTTCGTTGGCCTTGACCGCAATCTGGTTGGACAGGACCGCGCCTTGGGCCGCGCGATAGATCGCAAAAGCCGAGCGGGTGGTGGCGATAACCGCGCGCTCGGTGGCGATACGCTGTTCGAGCAACTGGCCTTCGAGTGCGACGCTCTGCGCAATCCGCGCTGCCGGGAGCCCACCCTGATAAAGCGGAATTCGTCCCTGAACGCCGATGCTGGTGGCGGTGCCCGAGCGCGGCCCACCGCCGGTATCGCCCGCCAGCGTGTTGACATAATCGCCCGACGCGACCCCCGACACGGTCGGCAGGCGCGCGGCCTCGGCAACGCGAATATCGAACCGCGCGGCTTCGGCCTGGCGGCTGATGGCGATAAAGTCGGGGTTGCTGGCGAGCGCGATCTGGACCGCCAGATCGGCGGTTTCGGGGAGCGGTGGAAGCGGCGGCGGCGGGGCCAGCACGCCCGGCCGCTGGCCGATCACGCGGCGGTAATTTTCTTCGCTCGAGGTGAGCCGGCCGCGCGCGGTTTCAAGCGTGCTTCGGGCCAAAGCCTGGCGGGCCTCGGACTGGGCAACGTCGGTGCGGGTGACATCGCCGATTTCGAACCGGTCGCGCGCCGCCTCGAGGTTGGTGCCGAGCACCCTGACCTGATTCTCGTTCAGTTCGACGATCGACCGGTCGCGGATCACGTCCATGTAAGCGGCGACCGCCTCGGTGAACACATCGCCCTCGACCGCGCGCAGCGTGGCACGGCCCGCTTCGACCCGGGTCTTGGCGGCGGTGATCGAATTGCGAACACTGCCGCCGTTGAACAATGGATAGCTGATATCGACCCCGCCGGTCAGGTAGGGACCCTTGCCGAGACGGCGGAGCGAGCCGCTTGCAGTGAGGTCACGATTGACCCCGACCACGGCCGACACCTGGGGCCGGCCGGCGGCACGGGCAATGGCGACCGACGAATCGGTGACTTTCAATGCCTCGCGCTGACCGGTGAGGGTCGGGTTGGTGCGATACGCCGCGTTCAAAGCCTCGCGCAATGTGTCGGCCGAGGCGGTGCCGGCGACGAGTGCGGCAGCAAACGTGCCAATCAGGAGGTGACGCTTCACTTGATCTCCAATGCGCTAGAAAGCGAACGCCGGGGCGCTGCTGAAGCCGGGCAGGATCGGAACCTGCGCTTCGGCAAAACTGGTGAAGCCAACGGTCTTGCCGCCAGCCGAATTGCTGATCCCGCGGCCGGTGGCGAGGCGGGTTACCCCATCCTCGACGATCGCTGCGCCGACTCGGCCGCCGGTGGCCAGGCGGCGCGCGAGCGTGTCGGGAAGATGCTCGATTGCGCCTTCGACAAGGATCAGGTCATAGGCGGTCGAACCCGGTGCTTCGGCAGCGTCGGCGGTATCGACCTGGAGCGCGATGTGGCGCAGCACGGCGGCGGCATAGGCCCCGCCCCCGCCGACCACGAGCGCGCGCTCGCCGGGGATCGGGGCGAGCCGGGTCAGTAAGAGGCCGAGTTCGGCCGGCGGCATCATCGACGATCCATTGTCGAGCCGCAGCGGGCGGTCGCCATACGCCATCGCCTGTTGGCCGGTCGCGACAAAATCCTCACGCGGGACTGCGCCCATTGCGGCAAGCACGCGCGCATCGGTCACGCCCTGCGGCCGCAACTGGCTGATGACCATCACGCGCCGCGCGGAGTCGAAATTGTGGTCAGGATGTGGAGCGTGGTTCGACATGTCACCTCAATTGCTTCAACTGTTATATGCCAGTAATACAGTCGGCATTCAAGGCCGCTCTTATCGCTCGCGCCCGGTCGCGCCAAGCTGAACCCACCGCCATCGGTCGAAAAGCCACGGCGACCGGTGCTTAGATGGGCGCGGCAAGCGGTTGACAAGCCGGGGTCCGCCGCCCATTTCCGCGCTCCGCGAGGCCCGATGGCGGAGTGGTTACGTAGGGGACTGCAAATCCCCGCACGCCGGTTCGATTCCGGCTCGGGCCTCCACTCACATTAAAGCATTTCAGTCTCTGCACCGCATGCCGTCGGAAAGGGCCCATTTCTGTCGGTTTCGGTTGTTATCTGTACGCAGAGACGTCACCAAATGACTCGATCTGGCCAAGCCATGATCATTCTTCCCTGTGGCTGAACTTCAGTGCATGTTCTTTGCACTTGCGCACCTTTGCTGCGCCGCCGCGTTATAGATTTCCCGGATTGAACAATTTTGAATCGAATCGCCTGAACGTTCTCGGCTCCGGAGGTTAACCTTCGCGTTGCGGACGTTCGACTGCCAGCAGTCGCCTGACGACTATGCACCCTTCTCGGACATACGATCGGTGCGTTTTGTTTTTCAAAACCAGCCGTTCGTTCAGGCTCAACAGGGTTTTGGTTTCACGCTCCTATTTCATGTGTCGGAGCAGGCCGTAGGAGGCCGATATCGGCCGCGCAGTTACTTCGAAGGGAGACGTACGAGACAGCGGACGGTAGGGCGGTTATGGGTGCTGCGGCGGCCAATAGGCTTGGTCTGAATCAAACGGACGATCGAGTGTGCGTGCCTCAATTAAGCCCCCAGCTTGCGCGCCAGAGTGATGGCGGAGTCCTTTGCGGCAGGCCCTGTCGGCATGCTGATGATCACAAACTTGTCCTCGCCAATAAAGACGTTGAGTTGGCCGGCCATCTCCGCCCAGAACGCCGCCTTGCCCAATCCGTCGATCGTTTCAAGCGATTGGCCAAATGCCTTCATCGTCTCTTGTAACCCGTTGCGGGCAAGATTGATCGCTCCTTCGCTATTGTCGGCGATCGGTGACCAGCGCATCATCAATGTCGCCTGGGTGCCATCGGTCAGCGCATAGGTGCACTGGGAAGTTGCCGCAGTGGTGCCGTCGGTTTCATGAACGAGGGCGAGCGAGGTTTCGGCAACCGGTTTGCCGACAATCGTCGCCATCGCCGCCTTGTCGATCACCGAACAGGCGTCGGTTGCCTTCCAATTGGCGGGTGGCGCCCCGCTGACCGGGACCGCTGCAACAGTATTGCGGTCACCATCCGACTGCGAACCGGTCGTGCCTCCGCATCCGGTCATGATCAGAGCTCCTAAGCACAAGACCAATGCAGAATTGTTCTTCATGATGGTCGATCCTTGTCGTGACTCGGTGTTGAAACAATCGAGCGACGCCCTTTGCAAAGTCGATTAATAGGGTAGACGAGAAAGTCTTGGATAACCGGACAAGGGGGTTCCAAAAATTTTGCCCTCCAAGCACGGACTCGCCATCGCCAATGCGGCGTGCCCGTTTGGCGCGGGCTTGCACTACCTCAGACGGTGCTAAGGTGGGCGCGTAGGAGTGCAGATCGGTTCCCGGAGGTAAGACGGTCATGTCGACAAGCGGCGATTGGGCAGCGGTTCAGCGGTTGTTTGACGAATTGGTCGATCTCGATCCCGAGGCGCGGGAAATGCGCCTGAAGGAGCAGGTCATCGATCCTGCGACGGCGAAAAATGTCCGTTCACTGCTCGCCGCCAGCGGGACGGAAGGGGTCCTGGACCGAACCGATGTTCTGGTCCCTCCGACCGAAGTGGCAGCTGCCTACAGCTCACTCGATTCAGGCGCGGTGGTGGGATCGTTCACGATTGACCGCCTTATCGGGCGTGGTGGCATGGGCGAGGTCTATGGTGCACACCGAAGTGTCGGCACATTCGATCAGCGCGTTGCGCTCAAACTTTTGCGTCCAGAGGCGGCGGCCCGCGCGGACCTGTTCGACCGGGAGACCCGGATCCTCGCCAGCCTCGAACATCCCGGCATTGCACGGCTGATTGATGGCGGAATCGCGCCTGATGGCCGCCCGTATATGGCGATGGAATATGTCGAGGGCGCACCGATCGACGAGTGGAGCCGGACCAATGGTGCAGACCTGCAGGAGCGACTGCACCTGATCGAGGCGGTTTGCGATGCGGTAGGCTATGCCCACGCTCACCTGGTTATCCACTGCGATTTGAAACCAGCGAACATCCTCGTCGATGAGAATGGGCGGGTTCGCCTGCTCGATTTCGGCATCGCGCGGCTGCTGGACGAGACGATGACCACCGGAGCTCCGACGCGCGCGCTGGTGACTCCAGAATTTGCCTCGCCCGAACAACTGGGTGCCGAAACCTCTACCGTCGCGACCGATATCTACGCCCTGGGGGCCGTCATGTATCAGCTCCTTGCCGGTCAGGGCCCGTGGGCGGGCTCCACGTCGTCGCTGCCGTCGATTGTCCGCCGCGTCCTGAACGACGACCCCGAGCTGCCGAGCAAGATCGCGCAAACGCGCGACGGCCCGATAGCGGCTTCGCGCCTCGTTGGCGACCTCGATGCGATTGTGATGAAGGCCATGCGTCGCAACCCGGCGGAACGCTATCGCAGCGCCGCCGAAATGGGCGACGATATCGGACGCCATCTCAGGCTTGAACCGGTGCTCGCGCGTGCAGGGTCGGCGCGCTATATGCTGGGCCGCTTCATGCGGCGCTATCGCTGGGCGGTGGGGGCGAGCGTCGCCGCCTTACTCGCGTTGACGATCGGCGCGGGCGGGATTGCCTGGCAGGCCCGCCAGACAGCGATCGAGCGCGACATTGCCCTCGCCGAGGCGCGGCGCTCGGAATCGATCGTGCAGATGCTGACCGTTATGTTCCGAGACACTGCGGCCGCATCGGGAGAAGACGCAACCGTCAAGCAGATGCTTGACCAGACTGCAACGCGGCTCGTCGGATCGCTCGATACCAGCGCGAAATCGGCGACATTGATTGCCACGCTGTCCGACCTCTACGTCAATCTTGAAGATCCAGCTGCCGGCGACGCACTGATTCGTCGTGCGCTGGCCAAGGGCATCGGCAAGGGCTCCCCGGTCGCAACAGCGCAGCTCAAAATGCGGTTGGCGTCGTCAGCCGCGGCTTTGGGAAAGACCGAAGAGATGGCCCCGTTGCTCGATGCCGCCGAACCGGTGTTCCGTACCGATCCAGACCGATTTCGCGGCGAACTGGTCGAAATCAACAGTGCCCGTGCCCAATTGCTGCGCCGCACCGGAAAGCTGGAAGATGCCATCGCCCTGCTGGTCGCGACGCTGCCGCAGGCCAACATTGTCTATGCCGAAAACCACCGCGATCTATTGACCGTCTATAACAATCTGCTGGTCTATATGGTCGAGGCCAATCAGCTCGATGCGATGCCCGCGGTCATGGCTCAGGCCGATGCCGTAGTCGCTCGCACCGGACAGCAAGCGAGTATGCAAGGACTGGCGATCGAGCAGCTGAAAGGGGTCCGCCTTTACAAGCTTGATCAGTTGACCCGCGCCGAAGCCATTTTCGAGCAGGTCGCCGCGCAACGCCGCGCGGTGTTCGGCAGATCGGCGGGCTTGGCCGTCGACCTGCTCCAGCTTGGTCGCGCGAAGCTGGCGCTGGGCAAGTTCGACGAGGCGGCACGTGTGTTCGGCGAGGCGCGTCCGATGGCCGCCGAAAAGCTCGGCCCCTCAGCACCACCGACGCTGATAATGGGGTTGGGGCTGGCCGAAGCATTGGCCGAACGGGGCAAGACGGGGGAAGCCGATCGTGTCCTCGCCGAAATTGCTCCGATAATTGTGGCGATGCCCAAGCCGGGTATCCCGACCGGCCTGCTGGCGCGGGCGATTGCCGTGACGCGGCTGAAGCAGGGACGCAATGCAGAAGCGCGAATCGAACTCGACCGCGCGAAAAAGGTTTTTACCGAACTCGGCCCAGCCGGCCTGTCCTATCAGAAAGG
>JAJAZM010000141.1 GCA_026785645.1 Sphingomonas bacterium
AACCTTCCTCGACGACATCGTCGTCGCCGACGTGATCGCGGAAAAGGTCGACGGTGCCAAGGCGCTGTTCACCACCGTGATCAAGCGCGGCGAAGTCGTGCTGGCCGAGGTCAAGTCGAGCTGGTGCTGCCTCGATGCCACTTCGCTCCGCCCGGCACGGCTGGCCCGCGACATCGCCGCCCGGTTCATCCCCGAAGCCTAGTTGCGCCTCGCTGGCCGCTGCGCCATCACGCAAGTCATGCGAACCGACCAGCAACCTCTCCGCCTGACCCTGTTCGCGCCCGACGGGCGGATGGGTCAGGCGATCGCCGCTGCAATAGCGGAAGACCCGGGCTTCGAGCTCGATAACGACCATGGCGACGTGCTGGTCGATTTTTCCACGCCTGCCGCGCTCCAGCAAAGCCTCGACCGCGCGGTCTCGGCGGGTGTTCCCTTGCTGATCGGCACCACCGGGCTCGACCAACTGGCCGACCGCCGGATCGCCGCCGCCGCCCAGGACATTGCCATCCTCCGCGCCCCCAACACCTCGCTCGGGGTCGCGCTGCTCACCGACCTGGTCGAGCGCGCCGCCAAACTGCTCGGCCCAGAAGCTTGGGACATCGAGATCGTCGAAGCGCATCACAACAAGAAAGCTGACGCGCCCTCGGGCACTGCGCTCCACCTCGGCGAGGCGGCCAAGCGCGGACGCGGCGCGGACCTTCCCGACGAGCGCAAGCGCGACGGCACCGGCCTCAAACGAGCCCCCGGCGCAATCGGCTATGCCGCGATTCGCGGCGGCACCGTGGCGGGCGATCATGACGTGCTGTTCCTCGGGGCAGGCGAGCGGCTGATCCTCTCCCACCGCGCCGAAAGCCGCGCCATCTTCGCCCGTGGCGCGCTTTCCGCCGCGCGCTTTCTCCACGGCAAACCGCCCGGCCTCTATTCGATGCAGGACGTGATCGAGGGCCAATGAACAAGGCCGACGCGTTCGAATTCTACCGCCGCCTGGCGGAGGGAGATCCCTCGCCGCAAACCGAGCTCGAGTTCGTCAATCCCTACACTTTGCTGGTCGCGGTCGCCTTGTCAGCGCAGGCAACCGACGTCGGGGTCAACAAGGCCACGCGCAGCCTGTTCGCCAAGGTCACGACGCCGCAAGCGATGCTCGACCTCGGCGAGGAGGCATTGCGCGATCACATCAAGACCATCGGCCTGTTCAACACCAAGGCGAAGAATGTCATCGCCGCGGCGCGAATCCTGGTCGACGAGCATGACGGCATCGTTCCCGCCGAGCGCACCGCGCTCGAAACGCTCCCCGGGGTCGGGCGCAAGACCGCCAATGTCGTCTTGAACGTCGCCTTCGGCGAGCCGACGATCGCGGTCGACACCCACATCTTCCGCGTTGGCAATCGCACCGGCCTCGCCCGGGGCAAGACCCCGCTTGCCGTCGAACTCAAGCTCGAGAAAATCACCCCCGCGCCATTCCTCAGCCACGCCCACCACTGGCTGATCCTCCACGGCCGCTACATCTGCAAGGCGCGCACGCCTGAGTGCTGGCGCTGCCCGGTGGTCGATCTGTGCGCGTTCAAACACAAGACGCCAGCGCCTAAAGCCAGCGCCGCTCCAGCCGCTGGCTGAGCCCGGTCAGCAACTCATATTGCGACAGGCCCGAAGCTTCGGCCGCTTGCGGCAATGCATAATCCAGCGTCACCCAGTCGCCCTCGGCCAGCCCCGGAGCGGCCGAGCAATCGACCGCCACGAGATCCATCGACACCCGCCCGATCAGCGGTAGCCGGGCGCCGCCGACGCTCGCCGCGCCTTTCCCCGCGAAACAGCGCAAATAACCGTCGGCATAGCCGATGTTGAGGATTGCCGCTTCGGTATCGCGCTCCGCCATCCAGGTCGCGCCATAGCCGATCGTTTCGAACGCCTTGACCGTCCGCCGCTGCACCACTTCGGCCTCGGGGAACGCAACCTGCGCGATATGTCCCGCCGCCTCGGCGCGCGGCACCCCGCCGTACAGCGCCAGACCGGGCCTCACGAGGTCGAACCCATAGTCCGGCCCAAGGCAAATCCCCGCGCTATTCGCCAAACTCGCGCGTTTCGCGGAGACGGTCGAGACGGCAAGGTGAAACTTCTCAAGCTGAACCTGGTTAAGCGGCGAATCCTCGTCGGCGCAGGCGAGATGGCTCATCAGCGTGTCGATCACCAGTCCATCGGCGAGCGACAGTTCGTCCATCCGCAGGCCGAGCCGGTTCATCCCGGTATCGATCATCAAATCGCACGCGCGGCTTGGCGCGATCTCCTTCCACCGCGCCACCTGGCCCGGCGTGTTCAACACCGGCCGCGCATCGCTCGCCAGCGCCGCCGCGCCATCGCTCGGTCCGACTCCGTGCAGTACGCTCAAGGAAGCGCTCTCGGGGAGCACCCCGAGCGCCTCGGCTTCGGCCCAGGTAGACACGAAGAAATCGCGGCACCCCGCCTCGCCTAGCAGTCGCACCACTTCCCTTGCGCCAAGCCCATAACCATCCGCCTTGACCGCCGCCCCGGCAGGCGCACCGCCTTGCCGCTGCAACCAGCGCCAATTGGCGACCAAGGCGGCAGAGTCGAGACGAAGGCGAAGCGCGTGATGCATGGCGATCAGAATAGCCGCGCGCCATTGGCGACGGGAATATCGGGCGCGAACAGCACCACTGACCCGTCCGCATCGGGAAAACCGAGCGTGAGCACTTCCGACATAAATTTGCCGATCTGACGCGGCGGAAAATTGACCACGGCGGCGACTTGCCGCCCGACCAGCGCGTCGGTCCGGTAATGGAAGGTGATTTGCGCGCTCGATTTTCGGACGCCGATCTCGTCGCCGAAGTCGATCGTCAACTTGATCGCCGGCTTTCGCGCTTCGGGATAGGGGTCGGCGGCAATCACCGTGCCGACTCGGATGTCGACCACAAGGAATTGATCAAAGTCGATCGTCTCGCTCACTCCACCGTCACCGACTTAGCCAGATTGCGCGGCTGGTCGACGTCGGTGCCCTTGAGCACCGCCACATGATAAGCCAGCAACTGCACCGGCACCGCATAGACCAATGGCGCGATAAGCGGATGCACTTCGGGCATTTCGATCGTCGCGATGCAGCCCTCGCCCGCTTCGGCGATGCCGCGCGCGTCGCTGATCAGTACGATCTTCCCGCCGCGCGCGCGGACCTCCTGCATGTTGCTTACGGTCTTCTCGAACAACGGTCCCGACGGCGCCAGCACGATCACCGGCACATTATCGTCGATCAGCGCGATCGGCCCATGCTTCATCTCGCCCGCGGCATAGCCCTCGGCGTGGATGTAGCTGATTTCCTTCAATTTGAGCGCCCCCTCGAGCGCCATCGGATAGTCCGGCCCACGCCCCAGATAGAGCACGTCGCGCGCCGGCACGATGAGGTGCGCCATCGCCGCAATCTCCTCGTCATGGGCAAGCGCGTCGTTGAGCGCCTCGGGCGCTTCCTGCAAATGGTCGACGATCTCGCGCTCCTCTTCCGCCGTCAGCCGCCCCTTGGCTCGCGCCAGATTTGCGGCAAGCGCGGCAAGCACCGCCAGTTGGCAAGTGAAGGCTTTGGTCGAGGCGACCCCGATCTCGGGTCCGGCATGGGTCGGAAGCAGCAGATCCGCCTCGCGCGCCATCGAGCTGGTCGGCACATTGACCACCACCGCGATCGTCTGGCCATGTTCCTTGGCGTGGCGCAGCGCGGCCAGCGTATCCGCAGTCTCGCCGCTCTGCGAAATGAACAACGCCAACCCGCCCGCCTCGAGCACCGGTTCGCGATAGCGAAACTCGCTCGCCACATCGATATCGACCGCCACCCGAGCGAACCGCTCGAACCAATATTTGGCAACCATCCCGGCATAATATGACGTCCCGCAGGCGACGATCGTCACCCGCTCGATCTTGGCCAAATCGAACCCGAAATCGGGCAATGCCACTTTGCCTTCGAACGGCCGGACATAGCTTTGCAGGGTCTGCGCGACGACGATCGGCTGCTCGAAAATCTCCTTTCGCATGAAGTGCGCGTGATTGCCCTTGTCGACCTTGTCCGCCGACGCGCCCGAGGCGACGATATCGCGCTCGACCGGCTGGTTGGAGCGATCGAAGATTTCGACCCTTTCGCGCCGCACCACCGCCCAGTCGCCCTCGTCGAGATAGGCGATCTTCTGGGTCAACGCGGCCAGCGCCAGCGCGTCCGACCCGAGGAAATTTTCCCCCTCGCCATAGCCGACCGTCAGCGGCGCCCCCATCCGCGCCCCGATCACCAAATCGGGATGATCCTTGAACAGGAAAGCCATCGCAAACGCCCCGTGCAATCGCGGCAACACCGTCGCCACCGCCGCCTGCGGCGAGTTTCCGCGCTCGACTTCGCGCGCCACCAGATGCGCCACGACTTCGCTGTCGGTCTCGCTCAGGAAGGTGCGCCCGTCGGCGATCAGTTCGTCGCGCAACGGTTTGAAATTCTCGATGATCCCATTGTGCACCAGCGCCACCGGCCCGGCGATATGCGGATGGGCATTGCCGAGCGTCGGCGCGCCATGGGTCGCCCACCGCGTATGCGCGATCCCGACCTCGCCGCCGAGCGGGTCGGCGTCGAGTTCGCGCTTCAGATTATCAAGCTTCCCCTCGGCCCGCCGCCGGTCGAAATCGCCGCCCTGCACCGTGACGATACCGGCCGAATCATAGCCTCGATATTCGAGTCGCCGAAGCCCGTCGAACAGCCGCTGCGCCACATCCGTCCGTCCGACAATTCCGACAATTCCACACATCTACGCTTTGCCCTTCTTCGCCCTCTGGCTCGCCCGGAAGCGTGCCGCCCAGCCCTTCATCCCGCGCTGCGGCGCGCGCGCAACGGCCAGCTCGTCGGTCGCGACATCCTTGGTCACCACGCTCCCCGCGCCGACGATCGCGCCCTCACCAATCGTGACCGGCGCGACCAACGCGCTGTTCGATCCGATGAACGCGCCCGCGCCGATCACCGTCTTATATTTGCCATAGCCGTCATAATTGCAGGTGATAGTCCCCGCCCCGATATTGGCTTTCTCGCCAATGTCGGCATCGCCCAAATAGGACAGATGATTGGCCTTGGCGCCGCGCCCCAGCCGCGCTTTCTTCATCTCGACGAAATTGCCGACCTTGGCGCCTTCTTCCAGCACCACGCCGGGACGTAGCCGCGCAAACGGTCCGACTTCGCAGCCGCCGGCGATGGTCGCACCCTCGATGTGGCTGAACGCGCGAATCACCGCCCCGTCGGCGATCTTGACCCCCGGCCCGAACACCACATGCGGCTCGATCGTGCAGTCGCGGCCAAGCTCGGTATCGGCCGAGAACCAGACGCTCTCAGGGTCGATCAGGGTCGCACCCTGCTCCAGCGCTTCTTCGCGACGCCGCCGCTGCCAGTCGAGCTCGAGATGCGCCAGCTCGGCGCGGCTGTTGACCCCTGCGGTCTCGAACGGCTCGCCCTCAATCGCCACCGGATGGCGGCCATCGCCGCGTGCCACCATCACCACATCGGGCAGGTAGAATTCATGCGCGACGTTGTCGCTTCCGACGCTGCCAAGCCAGTCGAACAGCCGAGCACCATCGGCCGCCAGCATCCCCGAATTGCACAATTTCACCGCGCGCTCGGCCTCGCTGGCATCTTTATATTCGACCATCTTGGCGATCCGGTCGCTATCGCCCAGAATTACCCGGCCATAGCGCATCCCGTCGGCGGGCGAACTCGCCAGCACCACCACGCCAGGATCGTCGCTCTCCCCCAGCCGCGCCAGCATCCGCTCCAGACTGTCGCGGGTGACGAACGGCGTGTCGCCATAGACCACCACGATTGGCCCGCCGAACCCGGCCAGTAACTGCCAGGCCATCAGTACCGCATGCGCCGTGCCTTTCTGCTCGGCCTGGACCGCGGTCGCGACGCCTACGCGTCCGGCAATCGCCGCCTCGATCTGCTCGCGGCCCTTGCCGACCACCACCACCACCTTGGCCGCGCCCATCGCTTCGACCGTATCAAGCAGATGCAGCAGCATCGGCTTGCCCGCGATCGGGTGGAGCACCTTGTGCGTGTCGGAACGCATTCGGGTGCCCTGCCCCGCGGCAAGCACGATGACGGCGAACGGCAATATTGGGGTTGCGGGCGGCGAGGTCATCGCCGCCCAATGGCATGGGCCATCGGCTTATTCCAGTGGCCGGAAAGGACTCGCCTAGCTCTTGGGCGCAGCGGGCTTCGGGGTTGCCGAGCGCGTGGTGCGGCGGGCGGTCGACGGTCGACGCTTGGCGGCACTGCGCGGCTTGGCCTTGCTTGCCGCCGGCTTGGCGGTCGCACTCTTCGACGCGGTCTTGCGCGGCGCCGCTTTGCGCGCGGCGGGCTTGCGCTTGGCCGGCGTGGATTTGAGCCCGACCGCTTTCTTGGCGCTGCTCGCGGCCTTGCTGACGGCTTCTTCGGCAGTGTCGACCCACTTGCCCGACAGCACGCGCTGCGCGGCGTCGGCGACCGCTTCGGCGATCAGCGCGCCAAGCTTGGAGGCGCTGCTCATCATCTGGTTGGCGGCACTGCTGGCGCTGTCGGCAGCATCGAGCCCGGCATCGCGAATCGCGCGGCGCGCCTTGGGGCTTGCGGCGATCGTAGCGGCGGCGGCGGTCAGTCCGGCGGCAAGCATTTCGCGGCTCATTGCCGCCTTCGTCAATTTGTCGATCGTCGACTTGTTCGAATTGCTTTTGGTTTTGCTTTTGCTCGAAGATTTCGTGCTGCTCGACTTGGCCATGACCATCCTCCCGTTGCCGTTGATATCAACCGCAAAGACGGTCCAGCGGCGGAACGGTTCCACATGGTCCCGGCCCGGCCGGTCGATCTCGTGACGGATGCGTAGCGTAAAACGGGGGCCGACGCCAAGCGTCGACCCCCGAGACATGGTCAGCGGCCGGAAGTTTCCAGCCCGGGAGACCATGGCGCTCGTTTAAAAGCGCATCTCCCGAACGAACTTCTCCGACCCCTTAGCTGAACCATGAGACATCGGATCACCTCCTTTCGCTGTGTTGAGTTGCAAGCACAACATGTGGTGGTTTGCGCATAAGAACAAGACTTGTAATGGACAATCTTGGCGTTATCTTCCGCACCTTCGCGCTGCAGCGGCTGGGCTTCAGACCGGCGCCGCCGTGGCGTATCGCTGTCCTTTGCCAATGCGGTCTG
>JAJAZM010000142.1 GCA_026785645.1 Sphingomonas bacterium
CGACGACACCGTCTACCTGGAAAAATATCTCGGCGATCCGCGCCACATCGAATTCCAGGTGTTCGGCGACGGCGAAGGCAAGGCGATCCACATCGGCGAACGCGATTGCTCGATCCAGCGCCGCCACCAGAAAGTGATCGAGGAGGCCCCCTCCCCGGTGATCTCGGCCGAGCAGCGCGCGCGCATGGGCGGCGTGGTCGCCAAGGCGATGGCCGACATGCATTATCGCGGCGCCGGCACGATCGAATTTCTCTACGAGAATGACGAATTCTACTTCATCGAGATGAATACCCGGCTGCAGGTCGAGCATCCGGTGACCGAAATGATTAGCGACATCGATCTGGTGCGCGAGCAAATCCGCGTCGCGCAGGGCGATGGCCTGTCGGTCACCCAAGACCAGGTTGTGCTTCACGGCCATGCTATCGAATGCCGAATCAACGCCGAGGATCCGGTGACCTTCGCGCCTTCGCCCGGGCTGGTGAAGAATTTCGTTGCGCCAGGCGGGATGCACGTCCGGGTCGATAGCGGGCTCTACGCCGGTTATCGGGTGCCGCCCTACTACGATAGCATGATCGGCAAGCTCATTGTCTATGGCGTGACCCGCGACGATTGCATCATGCGGCTCAAGCGCGCGCTCGAGGAATTCGTGGTCGAGGGGATGAAGACCACCGTCCCCCTGCAGCAAAAGATCATCCGCACCGAGGCATTCCAGCACGGCGATTACACCATCAAATGGCTCGAGCGATGGCTCGATGAATCGGGCGAATGAAGGCGACCATCCTCCATAATCCCGCCTGCGGCACCTCGCGCAAGACGCTTGCCATCCTTGAGGAGGAAGGCGCTGACCTCAACGTCATCGATTATCTGAAGACCCCGCCGTCGCGCGACGAACTGGTTCGCCTCTACGCCCGCGCGAGCATCTCGCCTCGCGACGGCCTTCGCGCCAAGGAGCCGCTGGCGACCGAGCTTGGCCTGGGCAGTGCCGATGACGACGCAATCCTTGACGCGATGGTCGCCCATCCGATCCTCATCAACCGCCCGCTGGTCGAGACCGACAAGGGCGTCCGGCTTTGCCGACCGCAGGACATCGTCCGCGAAATTCTCTAGGCGTTGAGGATCAGGCGTTTGCGGGCAGCCTATGCCGTGATACCGCTTCAGCATGAGCGGCCTTGACCCCCGGATTCTGCTTCGCGGCTATGCTGCCGGCATCTTTCCGATGGCCGACAGTCGCGACGCCGAGGAGATTTTCTGGGTCGAGCCGCGCAGCCGCGCGATCCTCCCGCTGCGCCGCTTCCGCCTGTCCCGCTCGCTCTCCCGGAGCGTCCGGCGCGATACCTTTTCAATGACCTGCGATACCGCCTTCGCCGAGGTCGTCCGCGCCTGCGCCGACCGCGAGGAAACCTGGATCAACGCCGATATAGAACGGGCGACACTCGGCCTTCATGCCGCGGGCCAGGCCCATTCGATCGAATGCTGGGAGGGTGATGGCGACAGCCGCGTGCTGGTCGGCGGGCTGTACGGAGTGCGCCTCGGCCGTGCATTCTTCGGCGAATCGATGTTCAGCCGGCGCACCGACGCCTCGAAGGTCGCGCTGGCGTGGCTCATCGCGCGGTTGCGCTTCGGCCACTTCTTGTTGCTCGATTGCCAATTCATGACCGATCACCTCGCCTCGCTCGGCGCGGTTACCGTTAAACGCGATCTTTACGTCGCGTTGCTCTCGGGCGCACTTGGCGCGGGCTCGGCGGCGGCCGGAGCTTCATCGGGAGCATCGTTCGAATTATTCGGCGAGCTTGCACCCGGCGAGCTTCCACCGCCCGATTTCGGAGCGCTCGATCGCTTGCTCGACCCGCCCGCCGAGCGCGGGGGATCGGCCGCGCCTGGCCAGCTCATCACGCAGCTCCTCACCCAGACGTCGTAAACCGGATGCTCGACGACGTTGAGCGACGGACTTTCCTTATACACCCACCCCGAAAACACCCGTTCCCAATTGCGGTCGGAGCGCTGGACGTCAAGCTGGACGAATGCCCCGGTCAGCCGCTCGGTCTCCCACGGCGCGGTCGAATCGCAAGCGCGGAGCCGGATCAGCGCATCCTTGGCGCGGATCGCCTGGCCCGGCTTGAGCGTGAAATCGCGGACGATCCCGTTGCGCTTGTTGAGCAAGGCGATCACCGCCACCCGCTCTGCCATCGGGGTGACGCCCGCGCTATTGACCGAAGGCGGCAAGGTTTCGGCGGTGACCCTGTTGTCGACCGCCGTCTCGTTCGGTTCGCGGTCGCAGCCGGCGATGACCAGGCCCAGCGCAACCAAGCCGACGGTTCGACCGACGCTCACGCCTGATCGGGCGTCCAGGCGCTATAATCGCCGGTTGCAGCGGCACGCTTGCCGCCAGCGCGGATCGACCCCGCCGGCCGCCACGCCTTGTCGCTGCCTGTCAGATTTGCCTCGGGCGGCTGCTCGAACGGACGCCGCGGCGGAAGCGACTGGTCCGGCAAATCGTCGATCGTCCCGCGCAGCCACGCATTCCAGCCCGGCGGTATCCGGCTGCTGTCATTCGCGCCCGAATACATCACCCAGCGGCGCGCCGGATCCTTGCGATGCTTGAAATAGATATTGCCGGCCTCGTCGCGACCAACTTCCTCGCCATTGCGACGGGAGAATAACGACGTGCCCCAAGAGGCCCCGTTCCACCAGGTGAAGGCGTTTGCGAAAAGTCCCATGGCGAGCCGTTAGCGCCGTTCGCGCGGGCGTTGCAAGGCCGCTGTTGCGCCGCTCAGCGCGTCCAGTCGACCTGATCCCCGGACTTGAGACCGAGTTCCACTGCACGCCCGCCGGCCAGTTCGAGTACCGCCTCGATCGGTCCGCCCGACGGCAATTGGTCGAGCGACAGCGGCACCGCATTGGCCTCCACGCCGAGAATCTTGCCCCCCGGTGCGATGAACACCAGGTCAAGCGGGATCAATGTATTCTTCATCCAGAATGCCACCGGCTGCGGCGGATCGTAAGGAAAGAGCATCCCGCGGTCGGGGGCCAGCGAGTTGCGGTTCATCATCCCCGTCTGCTGCTGCTCGATGGTTCGCGCCACCTCGACCGTGAAACGATGCGTTGTGCTGCCCGAGACGATCGTCAGCGGGAGCTGGTCGAGCCCGGCGGGCGAGCGTTCAAGCGCCACGGGGCTCGCCGCTGGCTGGCATGCCGCAGGCACCGCCACGAGCGCGGCGAAAATCAATTTGACGATCAACCGTGGCGAAGCTCGACCGCGGTCAGTCCCTTGCGCCCGTCCGCGATCCGCGCTTCGACCCGATCCTCGGGCTGCAAATCGGCCAGTCCCGCCAGCCGCACCGTTTCCATATGCACGAAGATGTCCGCATCCGGCTCGCCCAGTCGGTTGAGGAAGCCATAGCCCTTGACGCGATTGAACCATTTCACCTCCACCGCCTCGAACGTGCCCGCATCGTCTGCCAAGGCCTGGCGGTCGGCGCGGTCAGCCGCAGCAATGGGCGGTCGAACCGGACTGGGCAAGGCTTCGCTGAGATCGATCGAAATTATCCGACGCGCCTGGAAGCCGCGATCCTGATGTTCGACGATACATTCGATCAGCGCGCCTTCCGGCAGGCTTCGGCGGCCATGATCACGAAGCACCGAGAAATGGACCAGCACATCGCCATCGCACTTGTCGCTGACGAGGAAGCCGAAGCCGCGGGTTGCGTCGAACCATTTGATCCGGCCGGCAAGGCGGATCCCGTCGCCATCATCGTGCTGGTCATCGCCATAGATGCCGCGATCATCGGTGCCGTCGAGCCCTTCGCCATCGCGGGCGGGAAGCGCATCCTCGTCTTGATTGTCATCCGCCCTGAGGACGGCATGCGCAACAATGGGTTCAGCATTTGCTGACGAACTGGCGACAGGTGCCGCACGCTCTCCGGTCTGGCGCATGACATTTCATACCATGCTGGTCGCCATGGATAAACAGTTTTGCATCCTATATCGAAAAGCCCAGCGGGTCAGATAGTTACGTGTCCGAATCAAAATCTGCGGGAAGCGAAAGCACGCGCCTGGCCAGGTCAAACGGGTGTCCCGCGCGGAGCATCGCCGCCAGTGCCTTGTCCGATTCTTTGCGATCGGGTGGAGTCGCCGCATAGGGTCCGATCCGCTTGCGCCGGGCAAAGCGAAGCGCCGCTTCGTCGGCGGTTTCGCGGGCATGGTTGCGCGCCGCAGCGCCGTCATCCTCCTCGATCCCGGCCGCCCTGAGGGCCATCGTCACGCGCCGTTCGCCAAATCCGCGGGCGCCCAGCGAGCGTGCCCGCGACAAGGCGTACGCCGGATCGTCGATGAACCCCGCTTCGGCTGCCCACTCGACGATCGTCGCCACCGGCGGGTCGCTGCTGCCCGCCCAGCCGCGCTCACGAAGCTTGCGGCGGAGGTAGTCGGCGAGTTTGCCGCGGCTGGTGGCGAAGCGCGCAACATAGGCCAGCCCGAGCTCTTTCAAGGCCGCTTCGTCGAGCGGTGGCCGGGGGCGGCGAGGTTGGCGAGCGCGCATGTCGCCATGTTTGTGCCACAGTCGGTGACCATCACGCAAAGGCAGGGAAATGCCGCCAGCCGACGAAGGCAAATGCGCTACGATATTCGTGATGGGACCAGGACACAGACGTAATCGACCGCGATATCCAGACCATGACCAACCTTTCTCCTCCCGGCGCAACGCCCACTTCCGACACCCTCGATCGACGCTATGCTGATTTCGAGACGCTCGGCGATGCGCTCGATTATGCGGCGCGCGGGGTTCGGGGGATGAATTTCCATGACGCCCGAGGGACGCTGACGCGCGCCTATCCGTTCGCCATATTGAAGGCCGACGCCCTCGCCCATGCCCACCGTTTCGTGACCCTCGGCCTGGTGCCGGGTGACCGGGTCGCGCTGATCGCCGAGACCGGACCCGAATTCGCCGCCTGTTTCTTTGGCGCGGTCTATGCCGGGCTGTGGCCGGTGCCGCTCCCGTTGCCGACCAGCTTTGGAGGACGCGAGGCCTATGTCTCGCAACTGCTCGTCATGCTCGAAAGCAGCGATCCCCAGCTGTTCCTATTCCCCCCTGAACTTGCCGAATTCGCGAATGATGCGGCGACCCAGCGCAAGGTCGTGGCGCGCGACTGGCACAGCTTCACCGAAATTGATCAGTCCGCCGACCCGCTCCCCACCAATGAAGGCGGCGCGATCGCCTATCTCCAATATTCGTCGGGCTCGACCCGCTTCCCCCACGGCGTCGCCGTCACCCACCGCGCGCTGCTCGACAATCTTCACGCCCACAGCATGGGGATCGAGCTTCAGGACAGTGACCGCTGCATCAGCTGGCTGCCATGGTATCATGACATGGGCCTGGTCGGCTGCATGCTCTCGCCGCTGGCGAACCAGGTGTCGGTCGACTTCCTCAAGACCGAGGATTTTGCGCGCCGGCCCTTGGCGTGGCTCGACCTGATCAGCCGCAACCCCGGCACCACGCTCAGTTACTCGCCGACCTTTGGCTATGACATTTGCTCGCGTCGAATGTCGTCGCAGACCCGCGCCGCCGACCGCTTCGACCTCGCGCGCTGGCGGATTGCCGGTAATGGCGCCGACATGATCCGCCCCGACGTGATGCAGGCGTTCGTCGACAGCTTTGCCGACGCCGGGTTCAAGGCCGCCGCTTTCTGCCCCAGCTACGGCCTTGCCGAGGCCACGCTGGCGGTGTCGATCATGCCGCCGGGCGAAGGCATCCGACTCGAACTGGTCGAGGAAAGCGAATTGTCCGGCGTCGGCACCCCCGCCCAGGAACGCCCGCGCCGCTACCGAGCGATCGTCAATTGCGGCAGACCGGTGATCGGCATGGCGGTCGAGATCCGCGATTCGACCGGCGCGGTGCTTCCCGGCAGCGCGATCGGCAGACTCTTCTGCCGCGGCTCGTCGGTGATGCACGGCTATTTCCGCGACGAGGAATCGACCGCCGCCTGCCTGTCCGACGACGGTTGGCTCGACACCGGCGATATGGGCTATGTCTCGGGCGGCTACATCTTCATCGTCGGCCGCGCCAAGGACATGATCATCATCAACGGCCGCAACCACTGGCCGCAGGATATTGAATGGGCGGTCGAGCAATTGCCCGGCTTCAAATCGGGCGACATCGCCGCTTTCGCCATCACCGGCCCGCTCGGCGAGGAAACCCCCGCAGTGCTGGTGCATTGCCGGGTCAGCGACCCCGAGGAACGCGGCCGCCTGCGCGACGACATCCGCGAGCGGGTCCGTGCGATCACCGGAATCACTCCCGTAGTCGAACTCGTCCCGCCACGCACCCTGCCCCGCACCTCGTCGGGCAAGCTGTCGCGCACCAAAGCCCGCAACCTCTACCTCAGCGGCGAGATCGTCCCGTTCGACGTCGCGGCGTAACGCGGCTTGCGGTTAGTGCGCCGCGCGTCTAATTCGCGGCCCGGCCCTTCGACGGGCTTCAGGATCGGCTTAGGGGTATAGCTCAGTTGGTAGAGCATCGGTCTCCAAAACCGAGGGTCGTGGGTTCGAGTCCCCCTGCCCCTGCCAGGTCCTGAGGCACCGAACGCAGCGCAAGTAGGGCGAAGCGTTGCCGAAGGCCGGCCAGCGCGCGAAGCAGCGACTGACGGCATAGGGCTTGTCCCCATGACGCCGTTCCCCCTCCCGCCCCCAAACCCTACCTTGCAAACCCAACCCGCGCTCGCTAAGTCGCGTCCCCATGCGGACATGGAAGCAATCGCTTCCCCTCCCCGGCTCCAGGGCCAGGGCGGGGGAAGGGGGCTATCCGGGCAACCACCCGCCAATGGCTGAACAAGAAGGCGAGCAACAACGTGGCAAAAACTTCCCCGGGCGAATTCGTCAATCAGGTGAGGAATGAAGCCCGCAAGGTCGTCTGGCCGACGCGCAAGGAAACCGTCACCACCGCGATCATGGTTCTGATCATGACCACGCTGCTGGCGATCTTCTTCCTCGGGGTCGATGCCGTCTTCTCGTCCATCGTCAAATTCCTGCTTGGCCTGCTCGGCTAAACCAACAAAGGTTCGACCCATGTCCCGCTGGTACATCATCCACGCTTATTCCGGCTTCGAAAACAAGGTGAAGGACCAGATCCTCGCCGATGCGAAGCGCATGGGCCTGACCCAATTGGTCGAATCGGTTGAAGTCCCGACCGAAAAGATCACCGAAATCCGCCGCGGCAAGAAGGTCACCTCCGACCGCAAATTCTTCCCCGGCTACGTGCTCGCCAAGCTAGCGCTCAACGACGACGTTTATCACCTCGTCAAGAACACCCCGAAGGTGACCGGCTTCCTTGGTCCCAACGGCAAGCCGCAGGCGATCAGCGAAGCCGAGGCCGCGCGGATCCTCTCGACCCGCGAGGAAGCCGCTTCGGCCGCGCCCAAGCAGAAGATCAAGGTCGATTACGAGATTGGCGACAATGTGAAGGTGCTCGACGGCCCGTTCGCGTCGTTCAACGGCCTCGTCGAGGAACTCGATTTCGACCGCAGCCGGGTCAAGGTCAGCGTCTCGATCTTCGGCCGCGCCACGCCGGTCGAGCTGGAGTTCGAGCAGGTGGAACGGGTTAAATAGCATTAGCTGTTTGACGCTTTCCATCAAAATACGGTGAAATGACCGTTATCGAGGCCTGGCATGCCTACATCCGCTCGAGCGACCGCTCCACGCTCTGCTCGACCCCGACGCGACGTTCGACAGCCCGATCGTCCACACCACCCAGCGCGGTCGCGACATGACCGAAACCTATCTCCACGCTGCGGCAACGGTGCTTGGCGGTCCCGATTTTCGTTACACCGGCGAATGGGCCAACGATACCGGCGCAGTGCTCGAGTTCGAGACGTTGATCGAGGGCGTGACCATCAACGGGGTCGACATCATCCACCTCACCGACGACCGCCAGCGCATCGCCGCCTTCAAGGTCATGATCCGCCCGTTGCAGGCGGTCAATCTGGTCCACCGCCTGATGGGCGAGATGCTCAGCCGGTCAAGCTGAGCGCGCCGC
>JAJAZM010000143.1 GCA_026785645.1 Sphingomonas bacterium
ACCAGATATTGCCCGGCATGGACGAGGAAATCCGCAAGGAAAGCGCCAAGATATTCAAGAAGCAGGGGTTCGACATCAAGACCGGCACCAAGGTCACCGGCGCGACCGTCGCGGGGGGCAAGGCGACGCTGACGGTCGAACCCGCCAAGGGCGGCGAGTCATCGACGATCGAAGCCGACGTCGTGCTCGTCTCGATCGGCCGACGTCCCAACGTCGACGGGCTCGGTCTCGACAAGGTCGGCCTTGCGCTCAACGCCAAGGGCCAGCTCGACACCGAGCATGACTTCCGCACCACGGTCCCCGGCATCTGGGCGATCGGCGATGTCATCCCCGGCCCGATGCTCGCCCACAAGGCCGAGGACGAAGGCATTGCCGCGGCCGAGAATATCGCGGGGCAGACCGGGATCGTGAATCACGACATCATCCCGTCGGTGGTCTACACCTATCCCGAAATCGCGGGTGTCGGCCTGTCCGAAGAACAAGCCAAGGCCAAGGGCCACGACATCAAGGTCGGCAAATTCCCCTTCGCCGCCAACAGCCGCGCCAAGACCAACCGCGACACCGACGGCTTCGTCAAGGTGATCGCCGACGCGAAGAGCGACCGCGTGCTCGGGGTGTGGATCATCTCCAGCCTCGGCGGAAACTTGATCGCCGAAGCCGCGCTGGCGATGGAATTCGGCGCGACCAGCGAGGATATCGCCTACACCAGCCACGCCCACCCGACCCATGCCGAAGCGCTCAAGGAAGCCGCGATGGCGGTTCAAGGCAAGCCGATCCACATCTGATGGCCGGCCTTCGCTCGACTCTCCGCCGCTGGCACATCTGGCTCGGCTGGCTGATCGGGGTGCCGATGCTGTTATGGTCGGTATCGGGCGTGCTGATGGTGGTGAAGCCAATCGAGGAAGTGCGCGGTGCGGCGTTACTGTCGGACATGCCGCCGGTGCGGCTTGCCGCCTCCGCGATCGCCCCGGCGGTCGATCTCAAGCCGACCACCAAGCTCACGCTCGAGCAGCGCGCGACCGGCCCGCGCTGGGTGCTCGCCTTTGCCGATGGCGCCAGCCGCCTCGCCGATCCCGCCACCGGCCGGCTGCTCCCGGCGATGAGCGCCGCCGACGCAGCGCGCGAACTTGGCGCACGCTACACCGGCAAGGCTCGCATCGCTTCGGTCACCCACATCGACCCCGCGAACCCGCCGCTCGATCTTCGCCGCCCGCTCGACAGCTGGAAGGTGGCGATGTCCGACGGGACCTTCTTTTACGTCGATCGCTGGACCGGAGAAATCGCTGCCAGGCGCACCGCCTGGTGGCGGTTCTATGACTTCATGTGGGGGGTCCACATCATGGACCTGCAGACCCGCGAGGATGCGCATAATCCGTGGCTGATCGGGTTCGGCATTGTTGCCGCGCTGACCACGATCATGGCGTTGATCCTGCTGCCGATGACCGGGCGCCGGAAGAAGAAGCGCCCGACTGCCTGATCTCAATGCCTAGCCTAGCCAGCCAAGCAACGTCGCTTTCCACCCCTTCGCCCCGGTCGCGTTCGACGTGCGAAGCTCGACCGGACAGTCGAGGCAGCGGACCTGGATCGACGGACCGGCCAGGATCCGCCGGACATCGGCCAGCGCCACGTCGAGCAATGCCTCGGGCGCGGGAGCAAGCGCCGCAAAAGCGTCGGTCGGGGCGGCTTCGGCATCGTCGCCACTGAACATCGCCATGAACTCCTCGGCGAAGGTCGGGCTCCGGTCGAGGTAGCGCACCCCGCGTTCGTCACCCAGTTTGGCAAGCCCGGCGGCGGCGGCAATCGCCTCGTCGAGCCCGCCGAAGCCGTCGACCAGCCCGAGCTGGCGCGCGGTGCCGCCATCCCACACCCGGCCTTGCGCGATTGCGTCGATCTCGGCCGGGGTCTTGCGCCGCGACTGGGCGACGATCGTCAGGAATTGGCGGTAGATGCTTTCGACCCCGGCCTGGATCATCCGCCCCGCCTCGGGCGATGGCCCGGCGAGCAGATCGGGTTCGCCCGACAAAGGCGTGGTCTTGACCCCGTCGGCGCCGATCCCGAGCTTGGCCAGGCTGCCCTGGAAGCTGGGCAAGATCCCGAACACCCCGATCGATCCGGTGATGGTCGACGGCTCGGCGTAAATCTTGTCGCCCGCGGTCGCCACCCAATAGCCGCCCGACGCGGCGACATTGCCCATCGAAATGACCACCGGGATCTTCTTGGCCCTGGCGCCGAGGATTGCCTGGCGGATTCGTTCGGACGCGATAGCCGATCCGCCGGGCGAATCGACCCTCACCACCAGCGCCTTCATGCCGTCGTCGCGAAGTCCTTTTTCGATCAGCCGCGCAATGGTCTCGCCACCGGCGTTACCGGCCGAGGCCTTGCCGTCGACAATCTCGCCGGCGACGGTGACGATCCCGATCGGCCCGTCTGGATCGTTGTCGAGCACGTCACCGAGATAATTGGTCAGCCCGATCGAGCGGTAACCGCCCTTCTGCTCGTCATCCTTGCCGCCGAGCGTCGCCAGCCGCGCCTCGAACGCTGTCCGCTCGCCAAGCTTGTCGACCAGTCGCGCCGCGACCGCTGCGTTGCCGAGGTCGCCGCCGCTGCCATCGAGCGCCGCCACCGGATCGCGCATATAATCGACCACTGCGGCCTTGGGACGCGCTGCTGCGACATGCTCGCGCCAGGTCTCGAGCAACGCGCCGGCCAGTGCCTGCGCATTGGCCTTGGCCTCGGGCGACATATCGCTGCGGGTGAACGGCTCTACCGCGGCCTTGTAGGTGCCGACCCGATAGACGTTGGCGGTGATCCCCAATTTGTCCATCAAGCCCTTGTAATAAAGGTTCTTGCCGCCCGGCCCGGCGATTGCCACCGCGCCCATCGGGTTGAGCCAGATCTCGGACGCGTTGGAAGCGAGCTGGTAGCTGTCGTCGGTGTATGCAGTGGCATAGGCCAGCACCGGCTTGCCCGAGGTGCGGACCCGGCGAACCGCCTCGCCAAGGTCGCCGATCGCGGTCTGGCCACCACCGGCAAAGGCGTCGAGATCGAGCGCGACCGATTTGACCCGGTCGTCGGTGCGAGCGTTGTCCAATGCGGCGATCAGATCGCGAAGCCGATATTCGCGGATCCCGCCAGCCCCGCTGAGCACGTCGGTGAAGGCCGCTTGCGACGGTTGCTCGGTGATCGTCCCCTTGAGATCGAGCACCAGTACTCCGTCGCTGATCGGTGCCGGCCGCGACGACAAGGCCGCATAGAGCCCGCCGAAGAACATCAGCATCACGATCAGGACCAATGCGTCCTTGACCCCGACCAGCACCTTCCAGATCGCCCGAACGAAACGCATCGCAAACTCCTTTGGGTGCTGGGCTAGCCGACATCAGTCGTCATTGCGAGCGGAGCGAAGCAATCCAGTTTTCTGTTGGGACTGGATTGCTTCGTCGCTTCGCTCCTCGCAATGACGGCTCGATGAACGTACCCGCAGCCTCGACGGCAACCCCGTGGCGCACTGAAATCCGCGCGACGATGACGCTCGCCTGGCCGCTGATCCTCGCCAATCTGACGATGCAGATGATCCAGGCGACCGACGTCGTCCTGATGGGCTGGCTCGGGCCGCGCCAGCTCGCCGCCACCGCGCTCGGGCTCAACCTGACCTTCGCCTTCGTGCTGCTCGGCATGGGGATGATCACCGCCGCCGCTCCGATGATGGCGACCGCGCTGGGCAAGCGCTCGACCGCGGTGCGCGATGTCCGCCGCTCGTTCCGCCAGGCACTGTGGCTGGCGGCGTTGCTCAGCCTGCTGTTCTGGCCGATCCTGTGGCACAGCGACGTCTTGATCCGCGGGCTCGGCCAGGATCCGGGGCTGGCGCGCGACGCCGGCATCTTCCTGCGCGGCTACATGTGGTCGATCTTCCCGTTCCTGTTGTTCCAGGCGATGCGCCACTTCCTTTCGGCGCTCGAGCGGCCGCGCTGGATCCTCGGCATCAGCGCGGTCGGGATTCTTGCCAATGCCGTGCTCGGCTGGGGGCTGATCTTTGGCCATTTCGGGCTTCCCCGGCTCGGCATGTTCGGCGGCGGGCTGGCCAGCTCGATCGTGTGGTGGCTGCTCGCCGCGGGGCTGGCGATGGTCATCGCGTTCGACCGCCAGTTCCGCCGCTTCCATCTGTTCGGCCGCTGGTGGCGTCCCGACTGGCCCCGCTTTCGCACCCTGATCCTGCTCGGCCTGCCGATCGGGCTGACGATGGCGTTCGAGGGCGCGGTGTTCGGCGCGGCGGCCTACCTCATGGGCCTGATCGACGCCGACAGTATCGCCGCCCACGCCATCGCGCTGCAGATTGCGGCGCTCACCTTCATGGTGCCGCTCGGGGTGGGACAGGCGGCGACGATCCGCGTCGGGCTCGCGCTCGGGCGCAACGACCGCGCCGGGATCGGCCGCGCCGGCTGGACCGCGTTCGTCATCGGGGTCGGTTTCATGGGGCTGATGGCGGTGGCGATGTGGCTCGCCCCGCGGCCGATGATCACTTTGTTTCTCGAAGACGTGCCCGCCAATGCGCGAGTCATTGGTCTCGCCGTCTCATTCCTCTTCGTCGCCGCCATCTTCCAGATCGTCGACGGCGCGCAGGTGGTGGCTGCGGGCATGCTGCGCGGGCTCCATGACACCCGCGTGCCGATGATCTTCGCGTTCGTCGG
>JAJAZM010000144.1 GCA_026785645.1 Sphingomonas bacterium
CCGATGTCTATTCGGCGGGGGTCCCGGGCCACGTGGGCGGCGAGAGCGAGACGGTAATCGGCAACTGGCTCAAACGCTATCCCGCCAAGCGCGACAAGGTAGCGATCGCGACCAAGGTCGGGTTCATGGCCGGGCTCAAGCCTGACACGATCGCGCCTGCCTGCGATGCCTCGCTCCGGCGACTTGGGATCGAGTCGATCGACCTTTATTACCAGCATCAGGACGACCAGAACGTGCCGTTGGCCGACAGCCTCGGCGCGTTCGAGGCGCTTCGCGTCGCCGGCAAGATCCGGTCCACAGGCCTCAGCAATTTCGCCCCCGCCCGGGTCGAGCAAGCACTCGATACCGCGGTCCAGGCCGGGATCGAGCCTGCGGTCGCGGTGCAAGGTTGGTATAATCTGGTTGAGCGCGGCAAATATGAGGGCGACCTGCAGGACGTCGTGACCGGCCGCGGCCTCGCCTTTTTTCCCTATTACAGCCTCGCCAACGGCTTCCTCACCGGCAAATATCGCTCGAAAGACGACCTCGGCAAATCGGTCCGCGGCGGACGAAATATGGACTATATCGACAGCGCCAGGGGCAAGGCGGTGCTCTCCGCGCTCGATGAGGTCGCCGCTGAAACCGGCGTCAGTCTCGCCACCGTCGCCCTCGCCTGGACCAAGCAACAGGGCGGGATCACCGCCCCGATCGCCAGTGCAACCAGCATGATGCAGCTGCACGAGCTGATCGCGGCCTTGTCGCTCGATCTCAGCCCAGGCCAAATCGAGGCGCTCAACGTGGCCAGCGAATAGCTTTTCGGTAGAACCTGATTGAGCGCATCGGCCGACGCGCTCTGCGCCTCCACTTCAAGTGATCAGGCGCTAGAGCTTCATCGCGAACGACACGAGCAGGCCTTCGCCGGCATATCCTTCGGTCCAGCGGTCGATCAGTTGCTGGTAGGCGCTGACTTCGGTGGTGGAGCGATCGAGCTGCTTTCGATAGTCGATCTTGAGCTTGAGGTCGGATCGATCGAACCGCTTGCGCAGATAGTCGGTGAGGTCGAGCGACGCGCTGATCTGCTGGCCGCGCTGGGCGGTAAGGAAACTGTCATCCTCGGCCGCCATCCGTCCGCGATCATCGCTCAGCTGGACCATCAGCCGCGGGCCGTTCGCAACTTCATAGGCAATCGATCCGCCAATCGCGACGGTGCGATCCGCAAGCCCATTGCCGCGAGACGATGAACTTTGCGAGATCATCGCATCGACCCCGAACCGCCAGGCGCCCGTGCGGACCATGTGCGACAGTTGGACGACTTGCTCCTCGCGGCGGCCGAGCGACGCGGTCGCGCCAACCCGCCGCTCGCGCCAATAGCCGAAGCCGGTTTCGCCGATCGGTGTTTCCCAGCTTCCATACAACTCGACGCCGTTGCGGGCGAAGCGCTCGATGGTGCCGCCAACAATCGACTCGCTGTTCCCGCCGCGCCAACCGATTAACAGATATTTGGGGAGCAGGGCGGCGGGGAGGCGATCGTCCATCGCCAGAGCCGGGGCAATCGTTGCAAGGTCAAACTCGAGCGTGGCACTGCGGCTGTCGGTGCGGCTGGAGAGCAGGGTCGAGTTGAGGCTTCCGCTGCCCGACTTGAGGCTAAGCGATACGCCGTTGCGACTGACCCCGAGGCGCGTGCTCGCGAACGCGCCGAAGCTGCTCCGGTAATCGTCATGCGCGGCAGTTAACCGCGTGCGTTGCCAGTTGAGCGCCGACGACAGTGCCAGCCTCTTGCCCGGAAGCGCGAACGGTGCGCCTTCGCCAAAGGCCTGGCCGATGTAGAAATTGTCGCTGACGTCGGACATCTCGCCCGCGACCGACCAGCCCAGCGCCGGGCGGTCGATCAATTTGAGATCGAGGCGGATCCTGCGCGCGCTGCCATCGCGGACCTCGGCGCGAGGGGCCGAGTGGTCGGTGAAGTCACTCCAGGCGAATTGCGTGGTCAGCGTCACCCGGTCGTCGAGCAGCCGCGCTTTCAATCCGCTGATCATCACGCGATTGGCTTGGCCGATCCGCCGACCATCACTCGCGATCAGTCGCTCGGGGGTGAAGGCGTTGCTCACTTGGTCCGAGAGGGTCGCGCTGGTTTCGAACGTCCCGAGCGGCGTTACGTGCGATGCGCGAAAACCCAGGCTCGTGCCAAATTCGTCCGTCACGCAGCGGGCGCCGTCAGTTTCGACAAGCGGAGCCGATTCGCAGGGCTGAGATTGCGCGGCCGGTCTGACGTCGGCGGCGATCGCGCTGCCAGCGCCAAGCGTAACCGTGGCGATCCCGGCCAGCGTCCAGCAGCGGGTCAAGTGCGCCACTGCGGAAATCAGAAGGGGTTACGAATTCGGCAGGTCAGGGTGGCATTGCCGCCGGAGCTGGCGAGCATCCTCGAATCGGTGGTCGATCCAAGAAATGTGTTGCAGCGGAAACCCCTCGCGCGAGTCGTGGTCTTGGGCTCCAGGCCCGCTGGAATGTTGAAGTGGCAGCTCAGCGAGTTCGAGCCATTGCCCTTGATCACCACCGAACTCTCGGTGGTGAAAATGATTGCGCCGAAGCCGCCGGATGCGGTCGGTACAAAGCCGCCGCAGCCAAGGTCCTTGGTCACGGTCGCGCCGTTCGACTGCGCCGTAGCCGACTGGGGCGTAAGGGTCAGCGTCAGTGCCAACGCCACGGCAATAGGGAATGTTACCCGCATCGCATCCTCCAATGTAAAGAGATCGGCTGCGGAATACCCCCCGCGCGATCAATGTGGTTAATTATCCATTTAATTGATTTGACTCAACTAAATATTTTGGTCTCATTTTGGGGCATTCCGACGAGACGCGAAAATCAGCCCCTTTTGAGGACATCCAGCGCCAAGGCTGTCATCGCCTCGGTCGCAGTGGCAATCACCGCGTCAGCGTCGGGCGCCCAGTAGGGGCTGTGCAGCGAAGGCAATTTGGCCTGGTTGCCGCCAGCCGCCGCCCAGGTTGCGGCCGGGGTGCCGCCGACCCAGAAGATGAGGCTCTGAATTTTGTTGTCAGCCAGCCAGAAGCGGCTGAAATCCTCGCCCCCCATCACTGCCGGGGTCTTGATCGCCCGGCTCGCCCCGAAGCGCTCGGTGAACAGCGTCAGCGCGCGGTCGGACAGTGGCTGGGTGTTATACGTCGCGGGCGTATATTCTGCCTCGCGGATTGTCACCACCGGCATCTTGTTGTCGGGCATGCCGGCGGCGATCGCTTCGCCGCGCACGATCCGCTTGATCCCGTCGAGCAGCATCTTGCGCACTTCGGGGGAATAACTGCGCACCGTCAGCTGCAGCTTGGCCTCATCCGAAATGATGTTGTGCTTGGCCCCGGCCTGGAAGCTTCCGACCGTCACCACCGCCGGGTCCGCCGGATTATTTTCGCGGCTGACCAACGTCTGCAGCGTGGTCACGATCCGGCTGGCGAGTACGATCGGGTCCTTGGTGGTCTGCGGATAAGCGCCATGCCCGCCAACGCCCTTTACGCTGATATCGACGCTGTCGACGTTGGCCAGCGCATAGCCCGGGGTGACCCCGATCACTCCCGCCGGGATCGCTGCGGCATCGTGAAATGCGATCACCGTCGATGGCTTGGGGAAGCGCGAATAGAGGCCGTCGTCGAGCATCGCCTTCGCGCCCTCGCCGGTTTCTTCGCCGGGCTGGGCGATCATGACCAGCGTCCCCGACCATTCGGCCTTGCGTGCGACCATCTGACGCGCAGTGCCGATCCAGCTGGTGACGTGGGTGTCGTGGCCACAGCCGTGCATCACCCCAGTCTCGACCCCTGACCGGGCGACCGCTCGAACCTTGGACGCATACGCCAGCCCGGTCTGCTCGACGATCGGCAGGCCATCCATGTCGGCACGGATCATCAGCGTCGGTCCGGGGCCATTTTTGAGCACCGCGACGACTCCGGTCTTGCCGACCTTTTCGGTGACGGTGAAGCCAAGCTTGCGTGCTTCTGCGGCCAGTTTCGCTGGGGTCCGCACTTCCTGCATACTGAGTTCGGGGTTGGCATGGAAATCGCGATACAGCGTCATCAGCGACGACATGTCGGCCTTGACCGCCTCGCCGATGGTGACCGCCGAAGCGGGCGCGGAGATCACCGTAGCGGCGGTCGCGGCAATCATCAGGCGATACTTCATGGCGGGGCCCTCAATTGGTTGGAATGAGCTCGATCACGTCAAGCGTGGATTCGAAGGCCGGCCGCGGCAACACCATGCGCCAGCGCGCCGCGCCGATCCGCTCGACAAAGCCGGCGATATCGCGGTCGGGATCGCGGCCATATTGCATCGCGCGTGTCTCGTCGCCCAGCACCAACGTGCCGAGGAATATCTGGCGCATCGGATCGCCGGGAAAGATCACCCCGACCGGGCGTTGCGACCCGCTCATCTTGGCGAAGCCCTGAAGCTGTCTTTCCTGGCGGATGCGGCAGTTGAACGCAGGATACGATACATAATCGAGCAGCCCCCTCTGCTTGGCGCCAAGCTTGATCACCCGGCAGCGATAATCGCCGTTCGGGATCCGCACCCCGCCGATCGCGGCATCGGGATCGAGCAAATCGCCTTCGGCCGCGATCGCCGCGCCATGGCCTGCTGCACGCGCCTTGGCCAACGCCTCGACGAAGGCGCTTCGCCAGTCGCGTAGCCGCTGGCGGTCGGCCCCGGTGGCGGCGATGCGCCATTCATTGGTCGGGCTGTCGATGATCTCGCGCGGGCCGGTCAGCAGGTTGCACCCGGTGAGGGCAAGGAGCGCGGCGGCGGCGAGGAAGCGAGTCATTGCGGACAACCTATTGCGCGGTCCACCCGCCGTCCATCGACAAGTTGGCGCCGGTGATCGAGCCCGCGCTTTCGCCCGACAGATAGAGCGCCAGCCCGGCGACTTCCTCGGGGGTGACGAACCGCTTGGTCGGCTGCGCAGCGAGCAATACGTCGTTGATCACTTCGTCGCGGCTCAGCCCCCGGGCCTTCATCGTATCGGGGATCTGATTCTCGACCAGGGTCGTCCAGACATAGCCGGGCGAAATGCAGTTGACGGTGATCCCATCCTGCGCGGTTTCCAGCGCGACGGTCTTGGTGAAACCGGCGACTCCATGCTTGGCGGCAACATAAGCGCACTTGTTGGGGCTCGCGACCAGGCTGTGGGCCGAAGCGGTGTTGATGATCCGCCCCCAACCCTTGGCCCGCATCGCAGGGAGCGCGAAGCGCGTGGTGTGGAACACGGCAGTCAAATTGATGCGGATGATGTCATCCCATTTCTCGGGCGGCAAATCGGTCACCGGCGCGACGAACTGGATCCCGGCGTTGTTGATCAGGATGTCGGGCGATCCGATTTCGGAGGTGCAGCGCGCGATCATCTTGTCGATCTGGTCGACCTTGCCCAGATCGGCGCCGTCGTGAAGCGCAGGCGCGCCCGACGCTTTGGTCAATTCGTCGACGATCGACTTGATGTCGTCCTTGTCGCCGAAGCCGTTGATCATCGTGGCCGCGCCCTCGGCGGCGAAGGCGCGGGCGATGGCGAGGCCGATCCCCGAGGTCGATCCGGTAATCAGGACACGCTTTGCGTCGAACAACATTCTTGATCCCTCCAAATGGTCGGCGCCGTGTCGCGCTAGCGAGATGGATTTGCAACCGTTACGCTGGCTCAAGCATTGGGGCTGGAAGAACCAGGGAGAGACGAACATGCGGCTGGGCGATGCACCTGAAAGCGGGAATTTCGAGGATCGGACCGGTCAGAGCGGCGGCGGTGGCGGCGGCATCGGTGGCGGGCTGATCGGGCTGCTTCTGCCAATTGTCGCATCACGCTTCGGGATCATCGGTGTGCTCGCGCTTGGGCTCGGCTATTGTGCGCTGACCTCGCTTGGCAGCGGGGGCGGAGGGATTACCGGCGGCGCTCCGACCACGCCCGGCGAATCGCGGCTGACGCCCGAGCAGGGCCAGGTCCTCAAGGGCGTACTTGGTTCGACAGAACAGGTGTGGGGGCAGATTTTCAAGCAGTCGGGGTCACAGTATAAGCCGACGCGGCTTGTCGCCTACAGCAACCAGAACCAGTCGGGCTGCGGCGCGGCGCAGGCGGCGATGGGGCCATTCTACTGCCCGACCGACCAGAGCATCTATATCGATCCGCAATTCTTCAGCGAATTGTCGCGCCGTTTCCAGGCCCCGGGTGATTTCGCGCAGGCCTACGTCGTCGCGCACGAAGTTGGTCATCACGTCCAGAATCTCGAAGGCACGCTCGACCGTGCGCAATCGTCGCAGGCGCGATCGGGCACGGCGGCCGGCAATGCGGTCCAGGTCGGCGTCGAGCTACAGGCCGATTGCTATGCCGGCGTGTGGGCCAAGCGCTCGGGCCTGCTCGAAGCGGGCGATATCGAGGAAGGCATGCGCGCTGCCGAAGCGATTGGCGACGACATGCTGACTAAGGGCCGCGTGTCGCCCGACAATTTCACCCACGGAACCTCGGCCCAGCGCCGCGAAGCGCTTAACCGCGGGCTGTCGAGCGGTGACCCGGCGCAGTGCAACTACGCGCGCTAACCCTTACAGGCGAACCAGCATCTTGCCGGTGTTGGCGCCGGTGAACAGCCCGAGGAAGGCATCGAGCGTCTGGTCGAGGCCCTCGACCACCGTGTCGCGTGACTTGAGCTGGCCCGCCGCCATCATCGCACCCATGTCGCGATAGAAATCGCCGAGCGAGCCGAGATAATCGGTGTAGATGAAGCCCTGCAGCCGGATCCGCATGGCGATGATCCGCATGAAATAGCGTAACGACGTCGGCTCGCCGCTGTTGTAACCGTCGATCATCCCGCACATTGCGAACCGCGCATCCTTGCGCGCGACGGCCAGCGCGGCGTCGAGATGGTCGCCGCCGACATTGTCGAAATAGACGTCGATCCCCTTTGGAGCGGCGGCCAACAGCGACTTGATTACCGGCCCCGCCTTGTAATCGATCACTTCATCGGCACCGAGCGACTTGACGAATTCGCATTTGTCCGCGCCGCCGGCCGATCCGATCACGGTCATCCCCTTGGCCTTGGCGATCTGGACCACCGCCGATCCGACCGCGCCCGCCGCGGCCGAGACGAACACGATGTCGCCAGCCTTGGCCTCCGCCGCTTCGAGCAACCCGAAATAAGCGGTGCCACCCGTCAGCCCAAGATTGCCGAGAAACGCCTGCGGCTCGACCCCGGGCATCGACGGGAGTTTGTTGAGGCTTGCGGCGGGTACTATTGCTTCGTCGCGCCACCCGGCCATGTGCATCACCGTGTCACCGGGCGAGAAACCAGGGTCGCGGCTCTCGACCACTTCGCCGACCGCGCCACCTTCCATCGGCTGGCCGATCTGGAACGGCGGGACATAGCTTTTCACGTCGTTCATCCGCCCCCGCATATAGGGATCGACCGACAGCCAGCGATTGCGGACATGGACCATTCCCTCGCCCAATTCCGGAAGCGCGACCTCGGCCAGAGCGGCATTGTCCGTGGTCGGCATACCCTGGGGGCGGCTCGTCAATTGCCATGCACGCGCCATCTCGTCTCTCCTATATTGGTTTCAAAACCGCACTAAACTGGTTCGACCCAACAAAAAAGGCCCGACCGCATCGCTGCGGCCGGGCCGATGGTGATCGTCTGGTGAGCCGATCAATAGGTGCCGGAGAAGCTCCGGTTGAGCACGTGCGGGCCGTCCTCGCCCTGGTCGTCGCGCTCGCCCAAGGCACGATCGCGGTCGGGGGTGCCGAACTCGCGTCTGGCTTCCTCGGCGGGGCGGGTGAGGAACACCTTATTGTCCTCAATCCGGTCGACTATATTGCAGGCGATGCTGTGATGGCGCCCGTCGGGGCTGTCGCTCTTGGTCAGGATGATTTTGTCACCCTTGACCGCATCGACCTTGCCCAGCGGCAGATCGTCCGATCCGACGACCTCCATATGTTCGGTCACCTGGCCGAGCAATTGGCGCTTGGTCTGGCGCTGCCCGCGCCAAGTCGAGAATTCGCTGTCGAACCGCGACTGATTTTCACGACGATATTCATCATAGTCGCGATCCAGCTCGTCGATCTGGCGGCTGCGCCACTGCGAATAATCGGAATCATGGCGACCCTGCGACGACGACGCTGACGATGCCCTCATCGGCTCGCGCTGCGACTGGCCGCGATCGAAGTTCTGGCCGCTATCGATGCCCCGGTCGAAATTCTGACCGGTCGGCGAACGTTCGAAATGGTCGCTCTGCCCGCCGACGGCCGGTCCGGGATACGGCCGGCGACTGCCTTCATCGCGATTGCGTGGCGGCTGCTCGAAGCGGTCCTGGCCGCGCTCGCGACCGAAGCGCCCGTCATTGTCCGACCGATTGCTGTCCTGAAAGCGATCATCGCGGTCGCGGCGGCGCTCGGCATCGTCGTCCCCAAACCAGCTCGACACTTCATCGCGTGCCCGATCGAAAAAGCCGCGGTCATCGCGGCTCGATCGATCGTATCGGTCATTGCTGCTGCGCTGCGGATCAAATTCTCCGCGGCGGCTGTCATAACGTCCGTCAGTCATTGGAAGTCCTCCTTTTACGCACTTGCCCTCTCGCTAGAAGGCCTCGTCGATAAAACGATCATCATCGCGCCGCCGTTCCGCCGCGACGGGGGCGAAGCGATCAACCGAAAAACTGGCGCGCTAGGGCGTTGCGTGGGGGAGGATGCGCCGCTATTGGGGCGCCTGCCGAGAGCGAGGGGCTGTAGCTCAGATGGGAGAGCGCTGCAATCGCACTGCAGAGGTCAGGAGTTCGATCCTCCTCAGCTCCACCAGCTCTCGCCGTTGAAAAACAAGCATAATCTGGATCGATTGGGGTGGGGACCGTCGCCGGACGTGACTTTCGCAGGCGATCGTGGCGATTGCCATTGCCCGCTGCTCCTGCTGTGACACACGCCATGGACCATGCTTTTTTTGAACAATTGTCACAGCTTGCGCGGCAGGCGATCGCCGACGCTCTCGCGGCCGGGCTGACCGCAGAAAGCAAGGATCCCGCCGGCTTCGACCCGGTCACCGAGGCCGACCGCGCAGCCGAACGGGCGATGCGCTCGGCAATCGAGCAGCATTTCCCCGATCACGGCATCTGGGGCGAGGAATATGGCATGGTCCGCCCCGACGCCCGCTTCAGGTGGAGCCTCGATCCGGTCGACGGCACGCGCGCCTTAGTGTGCGGACTGGCGAGCTGGGCGGTGCTAGTCGGCCTGCTCGATCAGGGCGCACATGTCGCGGGCATGATCGACTTGCCGACGCTGGACGACCGCCTGATCTCGGTCGATCGCCGCACCTCGCGCAACGGGTCGCCAGTCGCGGCGAGCGCCTGCCACTCCATCGCCGATGCGCGCTGGTCGACAACCGACCCTTTTCTGTTCGACCGTGTCGAAGCCGAGGCGGTGGCTCGGGTTCGAGGCGCGGCCAAGGTTGCGCGCTACGGCCTCGACGCCATGGCCTATGCGCGGGTCGCGACCGGCGACCTCGACTTAGTGATCGAGAGCAAGCTCCAGCCCCACGACATCGATGCCTTGGTCGCGGTGGTGCGCGGGGCAGGCGGGCATTTCGGCGATTGGGAGCGCGGCAGCGACTTCACGCGCGGCCGGGTGATCGCCGCGTCGACCAAGCAGCTTTACGAAGAGACGGTGGCATTGCTCGCCGGATGACGGCGGCGCAGTTCGGTTACCACCTCGTCGAGCGACGATCCCTTGGCGTGGAGCAGGACGAGCAGATGATAGACAAGGTCGGCGGCTTCGGCTTCGACCTCGGCTTTGTCCCCCGCGACTGCGGCTAACGCGGTCTCGACACCTTCCTCGCCGACTTTTTGGGCGATCCGCTTGATCCCCTGGGCGATCAGTCGCGCGGTGTAGCTGTCGGCGGGGTCGGCGGCGGCGCGATCTGCGATGGTTCGGCCGAGCGTCGCGATAAACCCAATACCCGGCGGCCCAGCCGCGCCGAAGCAGCTGTCGGTGCCGGTGTGGCAGGTCGGACCGAGCGGGCGGACGAGTAGCAAAATCGCGTCCTGGTCGCAGTCGGCGCGGGCGTCGACCAGCTCAAGCCGGTTGCCGCTGGTCTCGCCCTTGACCCACAACGTCCCGCGCGACCGACTGAAAAACGTCACGACCCGCGTGGCGAGCGTCGCCTCCAGCGCGTCGCGGTTGCAATAGCCGAGCATCCTGACCTCGCCGGTCGCGGCGTCCTGCGCGATGGTCGGGAGCAGCCCGCCCATCTTGGCCCAGTCGAGCAGGTCGATATCGATCATCGGCGCACCTCTATTCCTACTGCGTGCAGCGTGTCCTTGACCGCACCAATGCTCACGATACTGTCGTGAAAGATCGACGCCGCGAGTGCCCCGCTCGCCCCGGCGCGGAACGCATCGACGAAGTGGCGCGGGGTTCCGGCTCCTCCGGAGGCGATCACCGGCACGTTGACCGCCGCCACCAACGCTTCGATCTGGGCCAAATCATAGCCATCGCGCATCCCGTCATTATTCATGCAGTTGAGCACAATCTCGCCAGCACCGAGCTTGGCCGCCTGCCGCGCCCAGTCGATCGTCTCCAGCCCGGGCTCGCGCATCGCCTCGGGCCGGCCGCTAAATTGGCGGACGCGCAGCGTGCCGTCCGGCGCTCGGAAGGAATCCACCCCGAGCACGACACATTGCCTCCCGAAAGCGGCGGCAAGCTCGGCCAGCAATTCGGGGCGGGCGATCGCCGGCGAATTGACGCTGACCTTGTCGGCGCCGGCGGCGAGCAAGCGGCGGGCAGCATCGACACTGTCGATTCCGCCCGCGACGGCGAAGGGGATGTCGATCACCGCGGCGACGCGCGACACCCATGACGGGTCTACCGCGCGGCCATCGGCGCTCGCGGTAATGTCATAGAACACCAGTTCGTCGGCGCCCTCGTCGCGATAGCGAAGCGCGAGTTCGACAATGTCGCCAACATCGCGGTGATCCTCGAACTGGACGCCCTTGACCACCCGGCCGTCGGCGACGTCGAGGCAGGGGATGATCCTAGCTGCGGGCATGGCGCACTCCTTCGGCGACGGTGAAGCGGCGCTCCCAAATCGCCTTGCCGACGATCGCTCGGGCGGCGCCAGTGACGGCGAGCGCGGGAAGATCGCCGAGCGTAGCGACACCGCCCGACGCCTGGAGTTCGACGAACGGGAATTGGTTGAGGATCGACGTCATGATCGCGACGTTGGGGCCGCTCAGCATTCCGTCGCGGGCGATGTCGGTGACCAGCAAGTGGCGGACTTCGGGGAATTGCCCGAGCACGTCGCTCAGCGTCCGCCCCGAGCCGACTTCCCAGCCGTGGGTCGCGACCATCGCCGAGCCGCCGTCAAGGCGGACGTCGAGCGCGAGCGTCAGTCGATCGGGGCCGAAAAGATCGAGCATCGCGGTGAATGCGTCGGCGTCGGCCAGCGCGAGGCTGCCGATCACGACCCGCTCTACTCCGGCATCGAGCATCGCAGCGACCTGACCGGCGGTGCGAAAGCCACCGGCGACTTGCAGTTTAAGATTAGTGGTGCGGGCCAGCGTGGCGAACAAATCATGCTGGCGCGGCGCACCGGCGCGGGCACCGTCGAGGTCGACCAGATGGGCTTCGTCGGCCCCTCCCGCCGCAAAGTCGGCGAGCGCGGCGGCGGGGTCGTCCGAATAGGACGACTCACGCGCGAAATCGCCCTGCGCGAGGCGCACGCAGCGGCCGCCGATGAGGTCGATCGCGGGGAGCAGGATCATGCCGCGAGAAACGCCGTGAGGAACGCCGCGCCGGGCGCAGCGGAGCGTTCGGGATGGAATTGTGCGCCCCACAAATTGCCCGAGCGGACGGCGGCGGGGATCGGGCGGCCGCAGGTTACGCGCGCCGCGGTGGCGGGGCCGTCGTCACAAGCGAAGCTATGCGCGAAATAGACATGATCGCCCGCCGTCAGTCCGACTCCATCGGCTCGCTCGATCCTTGTCCAGCCCATGTGCGGGACGGGACGGCCGGGCGCTGGGTCGAGCAACCGGACCTGGCCGGGGATCAGGCCAAGCATAAGCGTGTCGCCTTCGTCGGACCGCTCGAAAAGCAATTGCATGCCGAGGCAGATGCCGAGTAACGGCCTGGTCCGGCGGCGAAGCGCATCGTCGATCCCGGTGCTGCGCAGCCGCTCCATCGCAAAGCCCGCCGCGCCGACACCCGGCAGCACCAGACGGTCGGCGGCTTCAGCCTCGGCCAGATCGCTGGCGAGCGTCGCGTCTACCCCCAGCCGGGCGAAGGCCAAGCGGATCGATTCAATATTGCCATAGCCAAGGTCGAGGATCGTAAGCGCGGTCACAGCATGCCCTTGGTCGAGGGTAGGGCGCCGCTCGCGCCGTCGATCGCTAGGCCCTGGCGAAGCGCCCGACCGAACGCCTTGAAGCAGGCCTCGACCTTGTGATGATCATTGTCGCCAGTGACCCGGACATGGATTGCCGCGCCAAGGCTGTCGGCGATGCTGCGGAAGATGTGCGGCACCATCTGGGTCGGCAACCCGCCGACGGTTTCGCTGTCGAAACCGCCGTCGAATTTGGCGAACGGCCGTCCCGACAGGTCGATCAGCACCTCGGCGCTGGTTTCGTCCATCGGCATGGCAAAGCCGAACCGGCCGATGCCGCGTTTGTCGCCAAGTGCCTCCTTCAGCGCTTGGCCGAGCGCGATTGCGACATCCTCGATGCTGTGATGTTGATCGATCCCGAGGTCGCCGCTGCAGGCAAGCGTCAGGCTGAAGCCGCCATGCGCCGCAACCTGGTCGAGCATATGGTCGTAGAAGGCGATCCCGCTGTCGATCCGGCGCGGCTCGGGCCGGTCGAGATCGACCGCGAGCACGATCCGCGTTTCCTTGGTGTCACGGACGATTTCGGCGCGGCGGCTGGGGCGGTCACCATCGGTAACGCCGAACACGGCGAGCAATGCGGCATTCTCAGCGGGTAAGCCGATGGTGATGCGCACCCCGCCAGGCGCGGCATTGGGACGGAACCGGACCCGTACCGCAGCGGCCGCCAAGCGTTTCGCCAACGCCTCGGGATCGGCGACTTCGAGGAACAGGAAATTGCCGCCTTCGCGGATCGATCGGATTTCGGCGACGTCGGCGAGCGCTGTCGCAACTCGCGCGCGCTCGGCAAGGATCAGGCGGATCCGGTCGGCGTGCGCCGACATGCGTTCGGGACCGAGCGCGTCGAGCGCGGCGCGGATCGATGGCTCGGGAAGCGGGTAGGGGGGCGAAACCTTGGCGAGCAGGCCGATGATATCGGGCGCGGCGATCGCGCAGCCGATCCGTGCCCCCGCCAGTCCATAAGCTTTCGATAGCGTCCGAAGCACCACCAGATTGGCGATCGACGCGGCCAGCGGGGCGAGGCTCGGGGCTTCGTCAAACTCGCCATAGGCTTCGTCGGCGACGACTAAGGTATCGGGCAAGGCGCGCGCCAGGCGCTCGACCGCGGCGTCGGCGATGCGCGTGCCGGTGGGGTTGTTGGGGGTGCACAGGAACAGGATCTTGGGCTGCTCGGTCTGTGCGAAGCGGAGCACCTCGTCGGCATCGAACGTGAAGTCGGCGCCGAGACGGGTGGCGGCGACCTTCGCCCCCTGGATCTGGGCGAACTGGGCGTAAGCGGCGAAGGTCGGCTCGACGATCCCCACCGTGTCGCGGCCCGCTGTGCAGAACGCGCGCATCAGCAGGTCGATCGCATCATCGCTTCCGCGCGACACCCACAGATTTTGCGCATCGACGCCGTAGAGATCGGCCATCCGCCGCGCGAGGTCGGCGGGCTGCGGCTCGGGGTAGCGATTGAGCGCGGACTGCCCCTGGACTAATGCCGGATAGGGGTTCTCATTGGCATCAAGGCGGATCGTCCCGGGCACCGGTGCGCCGGCGATGTCGATCGGTGGCAGGGCGAGAATCTCGGGCCGCGCGAGGCGTTGGGCGATGCTCATCCTCTGGCCTCCGCCGCGCGAGCGTGGGCCTCGAGCCCTTCGAGCCTGGCCAGCGCTGCTGCCGGTGCGGCGATCCGGCGCGCCGCGTCGCGGCTGACCGATTGCACGGTGATCGCCTTCATGAAGGTCATCGTCGACACCCCGCCGGTAAAGCGCGCCGCGCCGTCGGTCGGCAGGACATGGCTCGATCCCGCGAGATAATCGCCGAACGTCTCGGCCGCGCCATGCCCCGCGAAGATCGCGCCGGCATTGCGGATTGATTGGGCAAGCACATCCGCCTCGTCGCAGGCGATGCTGAGATGTTCGGGCGCATAGGCATTAGCGATCGCCATCGCCTCGCCCAAATCGGCGCAGCGGACGGCGCGGGCAGAGGCATAGGTGCCGTCCATCGCCTTGGCCTGGCGATCATACTCGGCCGCAACCTTCTCGATCAACCCCGCCGACGGGGTCACCAGGATCACTTGCGCGTCAAGATCATGCTCGGCTTGGCTGAGCAAATCGGCGGCCACGACTGCAGGATCGGCGCTGTCGTCGGCGATCACCATCAGCTCGGACGGCCCGGCGGGGAGGTCGATGCCGGGACCGCCGGGGATCGACGCAACCAAAGATTTGGCCGCCGAAACCCATTTGTTGCCCGGCCCGCAGATCAGGTCCACGCGCTCGATCTCGCCCGCGCCAAACGCCAGCGCGGCAATCGCCTGCGCGCCACCTACACTCCAGATGGCGTCGATCCCACACATCTCGGCGGCAAGCGCCAGCGCCAGGTCGATCCCGCCGCCTGGCCGAGGCGGGGTGACCACGGTGAGGCGCCCTACGCCTGCGACCTCGGCGGGGATGGCGAGCATCAGCAGGGTCGAGAATAACGGCGCCTTGCCGCCGGGGATGTAGAGCCCGGCGCGGTCGAGCGCGGTCCAGCGCTTGGCGACGGTCAGGCCCTGCATCGTCTCCAGAGCGACATCCCGCGGACGGGTCGCAGCATGGAACGCGCGGATGTTGGTCGCGGCCATTGCCATCGCTTGCTGCGGCTCGGTGGGCAGGCTGGTACGCGCTTCAGAGGCGAACGGTGCGACCGCGATCCGCTCGGGCACCGCACCGTCGATCTTGCGGGCCTGCTCGATCAGTCCGTCCCATCCGCGCGACCGGACATCGTCGACGATAACGCGCACGGCATCGAGCATGCCCGTATCATCGCGCCCCTGCGGACGCGCCAGCGCCAAGCGACGCTGCTCCTCGTTTCCAGTCGACCAGTCGATCCGCTCCATCACATCATCATCTTTTCGATCGGCATGACGAGGATCGCCGACGCGCCCGCGCCCTTTAATCGCTCGAGCGTTTCCCAGAAGACTGATTCCTGACACACCGCCTGGACCGCGACATGCCCCGGGCGGCCGACCAATGGCACGACCGTCGGGGCATCGGCGCCGGGAAGGATGGCGGTGATTGCGGCAAGCGCACTTTCGGGGGCGTTGAGGACGATATATTTGGACTCGGCGGTGGCGATCACCCCGTCGATCCGCGTCCGCAGCGCGTCAATCTTCTCGGCATGTGCGCCGTCGAGCGGCTGGCGGGTGCGGACCAGCACCGCCTCGCTGTCGAACACGTCGGCGACGGGCGCCAGCCCATTGGCTTCGAGCGTTGCCCCAGTCGACACCAGATCACAGACGAAGCTGGCGATTCCGAGCCGCGGCGCAAGCTCGACCGCACCACGCATGGTGACCGTCTCGGCCTCGATTCCTTGACTGTCGAGGAACCGCTGGAGCAACCGCGGATAGCTGGTCGCGATGCGCTGTTTGGCCAGCATCTCGATCTGGAACCCGGCAAGCTTCTCCGGCGCTGCGATCTTGAGCGAGCAGCGTCCATAGCCGAGCCGCGCAATTTCCTCGATCCGCGGTTTGGCCAGCCCAAGCGCATATTCGGCAAGGACATTCTGCCCGACGATGCCAAGCTCGCAAATCCCCTCCGCGACGAAGGTCGGGATGTCGTCATCGCGAACGAACATGATGTCGAGCGGGAAATTCTCGGCCCGCGCCGATAGCCGGTGCTTGCCGCCCTGGTTGATCCTCAGCCCGCTACTCTTGAGCAAGGCCAGGCTCTGTTCCGACAGGCGGCCGCTCTTCTGGACCGCAATGTGCAAACGGGTGCGATCGGGGCTCATGCGCCGGCCCCTTTCCGCCTGTCGAGCAAGGCGCGATAGCCTTCATTATCTTCCTGCCGAAGGAATCGCGCAACGCGCACGATGGTGGTCGTGCTGACGCCCGTCGCCTCGTGGATTTCACGATAGGTCAGCGCGCCGGCGTCGAGCAATTGCGCGACGTGCCAGCGCTCGGCCAGCGTATGCACTTCTGCCGGAGTGCACAGGTCGGCGAGGAAGGCACGCGCCTGGGTGCGTCCATCAACCGCCACCAAGGCGTCGGCAAGGTCGTCGATCAGCTTGGCGCGAGCAGTCGAAAGGGTCGAAGCGGACGTCATTTTGTTACACCGTGTTAAAACGCTGTAACGCCGCTAGTCGTCTCTGCCGCGATAGGCAAGCCCTGACCAGTGCTTCTTGGCTTGGCGATTTGATGCTGTCGACTGGCGCGAGCTTCTAAGGTCGTCTCACTGTTCCGACGCGATCACCGTCGTCTGGACCCCGGTGGTCTTGGTATCGATGCTTGCGCTGGTGATTAGCACCGTCGTCCCGGCGCCCATCGCGGCGCGCATCCGCGCAACGAACGGCTCGGGCAATTGCATCCGCTCAACCCCTTGGGTGCTGACGATCGCGGCATCCTCGGCCTTGAGGTTGTTGACCCCGACCTGGATCCACTCATTGCGGCCGCGTGTGTCCTTGGCCAACGTCAGCACTTGCGAATCCGAGGCCTGCTGGCTGACCACGGCGCGGGCCCGGCCGATCTCGATGCCGTTGCGC
>JAJAZM010000145.1 GCA_026785645.1 Sphingomonas bacterium
AAGCACGCCTTGCCGCGCCCCTGCGGACAGCGCACCAGCGTGATCGGTCGCCGCGCCGCGTCGCGCAGGAAGATCGCCTCGACTGCGGCATAATAATCGGCGAGGTCACCCTTGGTCAGCTTGGCCTCGGGAAAGATCAGCCGGTCGGGATTGGTGATCCGCACGCCGAAGCTCGCGGCGGTGGCGGTTTCGCCCTTGTCCTTCGCAACGATATGCTCGGGCACTTCGCGCACTACCTGGCTGGCCTGCTTGTCCTCCCGCAATGCGATGAAGCTGGGGTGGCGCAGCGTTCCCGCGCTGGTGAATTCGGTGAAAGCGACTTCAGCCACCAGTGTGGGTTCTATCCAGTGCGACCCGCGCAAGGCCGCGCGCGGCACGTCGAGCGGTGGCTGGTCGACCGCGATTCGCTTCATCGTCGCGGAGAGGTCGGCGATCATCTTGGTGTCGAAGCCGGTTCCGACCTTGCCGGCATAGGTCAGTGTCTTGCCATCCCTGACGCCAAGATGGAGCGACCGGAACCCGCGCCTTTTGTCGCTCGCCTGCCAGCCGACGATGACGAATTCCTGGCGGGCGATGCATTTAATCTTGAGCCAGTTCCTGGCCCGTGCGCCGCGATAGGAGGCGCTCGCCTTCTTGGCGATGATCCCCTCGCCGCCTTGCTTGCAGACCGCGTCGAACAAGGCTTCGCCCTTGGCGATGATATGATCGCCGTAAAGGATCGGCGGCGGCGCGGTCTTGAGCAAGGCGGCGAGCCGATGCTTGCGCTCGATATTGGGCAGGTCGGTGATGTCTTCGCCTTGGTCGACCAGCAAATCGAAAGCGTAAAAGGCGAGATCGACGTCGCCGCTTTTCAGTCCCGCTTGGAGCAGGCCGAAGTCGGGCTTGCCGTCCTTGCCCAAGGCGACCGCCTCGCCATCGATCAGGCACCCCGCAGGAAGCTCCGCGGCCGCATCGACAATGGTGCGAAACTTGTCGCTCCAGTCGTGGCCATTGCGGGTCCATGCGGTCGCCGCGCCGTCGCCGGTCGACATCAGCAGCCGGTAGCCATCATATTTATACTCGAACAGCCAATCGGCCCCGCTCGGCACTGCATCGACCAGGGTCGCCAGTTGCGGCGGCTGGAACGGCGGCTGTTTCAAACCCGCTTTCTTCGTCTTGCGCTTGCCCGATTGCCACTCGTCGCTCCCGGCCGCAATCTCGGCCATCGTCCGGCCGGTGGTGACACTGGTCAGTGCCTCCTCGACCAACGCCTCGCCCGGCCCGCTGAACTTGTCATCGACCTTCTTGAGCATCCACGGTTCGCCCTTCTCGCCGGGACGGCCCTTGAGGCGGAACATCACCCATTCGCCCTTCATCCGCTTGCCCTCCAGCGTGAAGTGGAGATGGCCTTCCTCGATCGTCTTGGTCGGATCCTTGCCCGGCTCGGGAATCCACCGCCCGTGATCCCACAGCATCACCGTCCCACCGCCATATTCGCCGTCGGGGATGGTCCCTTCGAAGCTGCCGTAATCGAGCGGATGATCCTCGGTACGCACCGCAAGGCGCTTGTCGCCGGGGTCGATCGACGGACCCTTGGGCACCGCCCAGCTCTTTAGCACGCCGTCCATCTCAAGCCGGAAATCCCAGTGCAGCCGCGACGCGTCATGTTTCTGGACGACGAAGCTCTCGCCCTTTTTCCTCGCGGTCTTGCCCTTGGGCTCGGCGGTTTTCGTGAAGTCGCGCTTGTTGTTGTAGGTCGCGATGTCGAGCTTGGAACCGGCCATCGTTCAGGCGCTTTTCTTGGCTGGCGCTTTCTTCGCCGGGGCCTTCTTGACCGCGGCCGCCTTCTTCGCCGGCGCCCGATCGCCGGCATCGATGCTCTTTTTGAGCGCCGCCATCAAATCGATCACGTTCGATCCCTTGGCCGGCGTATCGGGACTGTCGTCCTGGATGACGCGCTTGCCCTTCTTCCTAATCTTCTCGGCGATCAGCCCCTTCAGCGCCTCGATATAACGATTCTCAAACTCGCTCGCGTCGAACCCGCTGGCCTTCTTTTCGATCAGGGTACTGGCGAGATCGAGCAGATCGGGGTCAGGCTTGGCGTTGCCGATGTCGCGGAAATAGGCTGACGCCTTGTGCACCTCGTCGGCATAGCGAAGCGTCTCGAGCACCATCCCGCGGCCACATGCCTTCAATGAAACGACATATTCCTGGCCGCGCATCGCCAGCTGCCCGATGCCGACTTTCTTGGCCTTGCGCAGTGCCTCGCGCACCACAACGAACGCTTCCTCGGCCAGATCGTCGGCGGGGACGACATAATACGGCTTGTCGTAATAGATTGGATCGATCTCCGAATAATCGACGAACTGGGTCAGCTCGAGCGTCTTGCGGCTCTCCAGTTTGACCTTCTCGATCTCCTCGGGGTCGAGCAGCACATATTCGCCCTTCTCGACTTCGTAACCCTTGAGGATTTCATCGCGGTCGACCGGGCCAATCCCGGGCACGACTTTCTCGTAGCGCACGCGCTGGCCCGATGGCTCGTGGACCTGATGGAACGCTATCGATTTGCCGGCCTTGGTCGCCGGATAAATTTCAACCGAGATCGACACCAGCGCCAACCGTATCTGTCCCCGCCAACTCGGCCGCGCTGCCATGCTCATGCTCCATATTCATATCGGAACCGATTCAATCGCTGGCGCGGGGAGTCGTTCCCGGATTCGTTCGATGCAGGGTTCGTTTAGGTCGGCGCCATCGTCATCATGCCGATTGTCACACGCAGCCCCGTAAGCGTCGAAGCTGCAGAACAGCCGGCCTCCGCTGGAAACGCTGAAATGAGCTCTCAACGTCGCATCGTGACACGTTGTGCGCCGCTCCATTTTGCAGTGTTACGACCTCCGCGAAGACGCCCAATGTCGAGGACCACACCTTTGCCAGCACTTATTTCTGACGACCAAGGAGCTTCAACCGTCGAAGCATGTCCCTGCGGCGCTCAAAGCGTTCGCAGCGCTCGCGAGGGTCGCGCGCTCAGCGTCGGCAGACTGCCGGCCAGGCCGACCAGCAGGACGACGGTAAGGCCCGCCGCAACGGTCCCGGCGACCAGCCAGGGATCGGGTGCCCAGACGAAATCGAACAATAAGGTGATGATCAGCCAAGCGCCGAAAAGGCCGAGGCCGAGCGCGACGAGCGTCACCAATGTCGCCAGCAGCAGGAACTCAAGCACCTGCAACCGAAGCAATTGTCGCCGGGTCGCGCCGAGTACGCGAAGGACGACCCCGTCGTACGTCCGCGCGTCGCGCATTGCCGAGGTGGTGCCGGCGAGCACCGCAATCCCGGCCAGGATCGCCGCCGACGCCGCCCAGGCGATCGCCACTGACACCCCGGCCGCCACTTCGCCGACCTGCTCGAGCACGTCGCGCACGGGCACCAGGCTGGTCGATGGAAAACGCGCCGCAACCCGCTCGCGCACGGCGGCATCGGCGCCGTCGGGCAGGCCGATCGTCGCCGACAGATTATGCGGCACATCGGCCAACGCATTGGGCGACAGGACAAGGACAAAATTGAATCCGAGCGTGTCCCAGTCGATCCGCCGGAAGGACGCGATCCGCGCCCGCCGCTCGACTCCGAAGATGCTGAACCGCAGTTCATCGCCAAGCTTGAGGCCCAATGCCTCGCCCAGGCGGTCGTCGACCGAGACGAGCGGCTCTCCGCGATAGTCCTTAGGCCACCATTTACCCTCGGTGAGGCTGCTACCGGGCGGAAGCGTTTCGGCGTAGGTCAGCCCTCGCTCACCGCGGAGCGCCCAGGCGCCGTCGGGGATTTCGGCGAGGTTGGCGACATTGGTGGTGCCGTAGCCGGTGACCACCCCGCGCAGCAGCGGGACCAGTTCGACCTCAGCCGACGGACTTGTTGCGCGGACCGTGGCACGGAACTCGTCGGCGCGATCGCGCGGCACATCGAGCGCGAAGAAGGCTGGCGCCCGCTCGGGAATATTGCGCTCAAGATTGGCATCGAAACTCGACCGGACACCGGCGATCTGGACGAACATGGTCAGGCCGATTCCGAGCGCGACGACCAGCCCGATCGTCCCAGCACCGGGCCGGTGCAGCCCGGCGAGTGCAAGGCGAAGGAATGGACTGGCGGGTCGTGGCACCTTGGCTGCCCCCCAGCGAACCAGCCATCCGAGCCCGGCAAGCAGGGCAAGGACCGCCGCAACCGCACCGAGATAATAAGCCGTAAGCAAGGGTCGGCTGGCGCTGCCCAAGGCGAGTGCCAGGATCAGGAACGAGGGGACGGCGAGCCATGGCAGTCCCCGGGCGAGCGAGGCTCTCCCCGAATCGACCGATCCGCGAAGCAGCCCGGCGACGGGGACGGTGGCGGCGCGGGCCAGCGGCAGCGCGGCCGCAGCGAAGGCGGTCAGCAGGCCGAACCCGGCGGCCAGCGACATCGGACCCCATGCCGGGCGCGTGTCGAGCGCAAGCGGCAGAACCCCGGCCGCAACGCGCGACACGACAGCCACCGCAAGCATTCCAATGCCGAGCCCGGCGATGGTCGCAAGCCCCGCCACCAGCGCCAGTTGAAGCGCGTAGATCCGCCGCACCAACCCCGAATCCGCACCGAGTACCTTCAAGGTCGCGATGGTCGACTGTCGCGCCTGAAGGAAGGAGGCGACGGCATTGGCGATCCCGATCCCGGCGATAACCAGCGCGGTCAGCACGATCAGGGTCAGGAACTCGGCCATGCGCGAGAAAAATCGTCCGGCGCCGGGCGCGGCATTGTCGCGAGTCTTGGATTCCCAGCCGCCTGCCGGAAAGGCCCCGATGGTGCGATCGATCAGCGACCGCGGGTTGGCCGCGGTCACGATCCGGTAGCGGATTTCGAACAGGCTGCCGGGCTGCATCAGCCCGGTCGCGGGAAGGTCCCGCAAGCCCACCATCACCACTGGCCCAAGCGAAAAGCCCTCGCCTAGCCGGTCGGGCTCGTCGGCGATCACCCCACCGACGCGGAAGGTCGCGGTGCCGAGCCGGAAGCTTGATCCCAGTGGTACGCGCCCGGCCAGCGCCGGGTCGATCCACGCCTGACCGGAGGGCGGCGCGCCGGTCGTCCGTCCGTCGGCTAGTCGAAGCGCGCCGACCATCGGGTAGGCGTCGTCCACCGCCTTCAATTGCACCGGGATCGACCGCTCTCCGATCACCGCGGTCGAGGTCATTCGGATCGATTCGGATACGCGCCCGGCGGCAGCGAACGCCGCGCGCTCCTCGGTCGTGGCCAGCCGCGCCGAGCGCGCGAACTCGACGTCCCCGCCAAGAATGACGCTGCCGCGATCGGCCAGCCCGCGCTCCATCGCTGCGGCCAGACTGCCGACTGCGGCCAGCGCCGCGACCCCCAGCAACAGGCTGAAGAACAGCAAGCGCAGGCCGCGAAAGCGCCAGTCGAGTTCGCGCCGGCCAATCGTCCAGGCCAGCTGCCAGCCGCTCATGCAGCGCGGTCCGCGACCAACAGTCCGTCGGCCAGCTCGATCACCCGGTTGCAGCGCGCCGCGAGCCCGGGCTCATGGGTGATGACGACCAGGGTCGAGCCGGTCGCGTCACAGCGTTCGAACAGCAAATCCATGATCGTCGCGCCGGTCACCGCGTCGAGGTTGCCGGTCGGCTCGTCGGCGAACAGCAACGCTGGCCGGGTTCCGAGCGCCCGGGCGATGGCGACGCGCTGCTGCTCGCCGCCCGACAATTGCGCCGGATAATGGACGAGCCGATGGGCGAGGCCGACTGCCTCCAGCTCGGCGCGGGCGGCGGCGAAGGCGTCGCTTCGGCCGGCAAGCTCCATCGGCACCGCGACATTCTCCAGCGCGGTCATGGTCGGCAGGAGGTGAAAAGCCTGGAGCACGATCCCGATCCGACCGCGCCGTGCCTGGGCCAGCCCATCCTCGTCGAGCGCGGAGAAATCCTCGCCGACGATCGTGACTTCGCCCGAGGTCGACCGTTCAAGCCCGCTGAGCACCGCCATCAGCGACGACTTGCCCGAGCCCGATGCGCCGAGGATGGCGAGCCGCTCGCCGCGAACCACGTCGAGGTCGATCCCGCGAAGGATTTCGGTCGCGCCTTCGCCCGAGCCTAGGGTGAGGGTGACATTGCGGACGTGGATCATCATATCGGTCATGGCGTGGGACATGGGCAAGGGATTGCGAATGGCAAGGAAAATGCGGACATATTCGATCGTCGGAATGGCGATTCCGCTCTTTTTGCTGCTCGGCTGCTCGGCCCAACCCACCGCGCCGACCGCGCCCGACGCCGCCCAGGCTCGTCCGGTCGACCAAGCTCGCCCGGTGGAAGTGCCGCGGCCCCAAGGTAACGAGAGATTGGTGCTGGCATTCGGGGACAGCCTCTACGCCGGTTACGGATTGGGCGTCGGACAAAGCCTGCCCGACCGGCTGGAGGAAAGGCTGCGCACGGCCGGAGTCAATGCAACCGTCGTCAACGCCGGGGTCAGCGGCGACACCAGCGCGGCGGGTCGCCAGCGACTGGCGTTCACGCTCGACAGCCAGAAACGCGCTCCCGATTTGGTCATCCTCGGGCTTGGCGGCAATGATGCGCTGCGCCTGATCTCGCCGGACGAAACCCGCGCCGACATGATCGCAATGATGGACGAGCTCAAGCGCCGCAATATCCCCGTACTGCTGACCGGAATGCGCGCCCCGCCCAACCTCGGCCCCGATTATGCCAAAGCGTTCGAGCCGATCTGGCCCGACCTTGCGGCCAAATATGGCGCCGGGCTGTACCCGTTCATCCTCGACGGCGTGATTAGCGACCCGGCGTTGATGCAACGCGACGGAATCCATCCCACCGCCGCCGGGGTCGAGCATATGGCCGACGCCATCGCCCCGCTGGCGCTCAAGGCATTACCGCCCAAGGCAAGCTGACGACCCGGAAAAAGGCAGATCCGGCCGGTCGAGCACCACGAAGTTTCTGCGCTTCATTCGTTTGTCCGTCCAGCGCTGCCGGCCGCTTCCACGCCACCGCCTAGAGCGACATACAGGTTGACCGCATTGGCCAGTTGCTCGCGCCGGGTGGCGACCGTTTGCTGCTCGGCGGCGAACAATGCGCGCTCCGCGTCGAGCACCTCGAGATACCCCGCCAAGCCGTTGCGATAGCGCAGGGTGGCGAGATTGGCGCGAACCCGCCGCGCCTCCTGCCGAGTTTCGTAAAAGCGTTTGAGCCTGCAACTCCCGATATGCCCAGACCAAAGCGCTGATGTTTCACGAGCGAGCAGTTCAGAGAAGCTCAAATCAACACAGCAAAGCGCATCCGATTGAGCGAAATAAACTGCCATGCGGATCGTCGTAAACGAAGTGCGAAATCATATGGTAGAGCAGAAGCCTTCCAAGCTCTTGAAACTCGCAGCTTTTCGGGCCTCGCGCTGTAAAATTTCCCTAATTTCCGACAAGCCAAATCAATGGCTTACGGATCCGCCGTAAAAGTAGATTGCGGCTGTCTA
>JAJAZM010000146.1 GCA_026785645.1 Sphingomonas bacterium
GCACAAGACCAACCAGGTGCTGGCCCAGGCGATGCTCGCCAGACGCATGGGCAAGACCCGGCTAATCGCTGAGACCGGCGCCGGCCAGCATGGCGTCGCGACCGCGATGGCCGGCGCCTTGTTCGGATTCGAGACGCAGATCTACATGGGCATCGACGACATCGAGCGGCAGGCATTGAACGTCTACCGCATGCGGTTGATGGGCGCCGAAGTGATCCCGGTGGTGAGCGGCGACCGGACCTTGAAGGATGCGGTCAACGAGGCGTTGCGCGATTGGGCGGCGAGCTTCGAGAAGACCCATTACATCCTCGGCACTGCCGCTGGCCCCCACCCTTTCCCGCTGATGGTCCGCCAGTTCCAGCGGGTGATCGGCAAGGAAGCCCGCGCGCAGATCATCGCCGCCGAGGGCCGCCTGCCCGACGCCGTCATCGCCTGCGTCGGTGGCGGTTCGAATGCGATCGGGCTATTCGCCGATTTCGTCGAGGATGAGGGCGTCAAACTGATCGGGGTCGAAGCAGCGGGCAAGGGCCTCGATGGCGGCGAGCATGGCGCCACGCTGCAACGCGGAACGCCGGGGATCCTGCACGGATCGGAGACGCTTATCCTGCAGGATACTGACGGCCAGGTGTCGGACAGCTGGTCAGTCTCGGCGGGTCTCGATTATCCCGCGGTTGGCCCCGAACATGCCCATCTGATGGACATCGGCCGAGCGACCTATGTGGGATGCACCGACGATGATGCGCTGGCGGCGTTCAAGTCGCTGTCGCGGCACGAAGGGATCATCCCCGCGCTCGAAACGGCCCATGCGGTGGCCGAAGCGCTGCGCATCGCCGAAGCGCAACCCGATGAAGTGCTGGTGGTCGGCCTGTCGGGGCGCGGCGACAAGGATATGGGTCAGGTCCAGAAATTGCTCGAGGTGGCGGCATGAGCCGCTACGCCGCGATGTTCGAGCATCTCGCTGCGGCCAATGAGGCGGCGTTCGGCGGGTTCCTGATGCTTGGCTATCCCGATCCCGCGCGGTGCGGAGCGTTGCTCGATGCTTTGGTCGAGGGCGGCGCCGACATGGTCGAGGTCGGGATTCCCTTCTCCGATCCGGTCGCCGACGGCCCGGTGATCGCCGCCGCCGCCAAGCACGCGCTCGAAGGCGGGGTGCGCACCGCCGACTGCCTCGCGATGATCGCCGATTTCCGCGCTCGCCATCCCGCTATTCCGGTCGGGATCCTGACCTACGCCAACATCGTTGTCGCGCACGGTCGTGAGCATTTCTGCGCCGAACTTGCCGACGCCGGCGCCGACAGCCTGCTGGTCGCCGACGTTCCTTCGATCGAAGCCGCGCCGTGGGCCGAAGCAGCAATTGCGGCCGGTATCGACCCAGTGCTGATCGGCGCGCCAACCACGCCGCAGCACGCGCTTGAAACCATCGCTCGCCTGGGTCGCGGCTATACCTATTGCGTTGCGCGCCTGGGCGTGACCGGTAGCGGCGTCGCACCGACCATGGGCCATCGCCAGTTGTTCGACGATCTCGCCCGCCTCGGTGCGCCACCGCCGATCCTCGGCTTCGGCATTTCCAGCCCGGCCCATGTCGCCGAGGCCGTGGCGTCAGGCGCGGCCGGGGTGATCAGCGGAAGCGCGCTGGTCGAGCGGGCGGCGCTGCTCGACGGACCCGACCAGGTCCGTTCGTTGTGCGCGGCGATGAAGGCAGCTACCTGCCCAAGCTGAGTCCTTTGCGCCATTCGCTAATGTGGATTAAGTTTACGCCAGAGACTCGGACATTCAGGGGTGAATCATGAAATTTGCGATAAAAAACGCGATCGCCTTTGGGCTGGCGCTTTCGGTCCTTGCTGTCCCGGCGCAGGCCAGCGGTTCAAAAGTTTCCTCGCCGCTGGCGCTGGCCAAGCAGGCGGACAAGTTGAAACCGGGCGACTGGGTGTGGGCGGCGAATATCGCGCCGCATGGCCCGGTGCTGGTCTATGTCGAGCTCGATCGACAATTGGCGACAGTCTATCGCAATGGAGTGCGGATCGGGGTCACCACCATCTCGTCGGGCAAGCCGGGTTTTTCAACGCCGGGCGGCGTATTCACCATCCTCGAAAAAAACATCGATCACCGTTCGCGCACCTATGACAATGCGCCAATGCCTTACCAGCAGCGGCTGACGTGGATGGGCGTGGCGATGCATGCCGGGAATTTGCCGGGCTATCCGGCGAGCCACGGTTGCGTTCGGTTGCCGCTTGAGTTTTCTAAACTGTTGTTCAAGACCACAACGATGGGCGGGACGGTGGTCATCGCCAACAGCAAGGCCGATCCCTACAAACGTGCACCCGCCGGGGTGCTCGCGCCGCATAGCGATGGCGGAAAGTCGATTGCCCGGCTGCCGCTGCAGAACAGCGAGGCCTATCGCTGGACGCCGGAAGCCGCTCCGAGCGGTCCGGTGTCGATCATCATCTCGACCGGTGACCAATTGGTGGTGGTGCTGCGCAACGGCATCGAGATCGGCCGGGCCCGCGCCGTGGTCAGCCAGCAGGCCTCGGATTCGCAAGTGCTGACGTTGGCCAAGGACACACGCGGCCGCAATGAGTGGATCCAGGTCGGGGTCAACAACCTCAAGGCCGAGGA
>JAJAZM010000147.1 GCA_026785645.1 Sphingomonas bacterium
CTGCTGGCGCGGGCGGAGGTCTCGTCTTGCGGCGGATGCGGCTGGCGGGTTGAGCGACCTGTTTCCGAGACCGAGGCCGATCCTGCGTACTGCGGGGAATGCAATCCATGAAGCGCGAGCGGCGGGGGATGCCTTGAGACAGGAACGGGAGATCATGCCCCGCTCCCAGGCCCAGGCCCAGGTCGAGATCGCCAAGACATCAGCGATCGTGGATTTAGAGCGTCGCCCATTGTCAAGGAATTACCCCGGCAGCTTTCTGCGGCCACGATCCGAAACCGGACGTTCAGCTAACGGCCACAACATGACGTTCCCTGTTCACTCGCTAATGTCCGCTTTCCACCCAAAGCAGACATTAGAGAATCTACCCGATTGCTGCCCTCGCCATCTCCGTCAGCTTCGCCATCAGCGCCTTGTGCGGGAATGGGCCGTGGCTGATCCGCGCCACCCCGGCGGCGGCCCAGGCGCTTTTCGGCGGGGCGCCGGGGAAGGCGATGGCGTTCAATGGCAGCGGCACCTCGCGCACCACCCGCACGATATGCCGCGGGTCGGCAATCCGCGGCACGAAGAAGCCGTTCGCCCCGGCATCGGCGAACGCCTTGCCGCGTTCGATCGCCTCGTCGATCAGCGCGTCGTCGATCGCTTTGGCCTTGATCAGCAAGTCAGTCCGGGCGTTGATGAAGAAGTCGTCGCCAACGGCCTTGCGGATCGCGGCGATGCGACGGACTTGCAGCTCCAGCGGATGGATCCCCTCGCCGCCAATCACCTGATCCTCGAAATTGCACCCGACCGCGCCGGTCGCCTGCAACGCCGCGACATTGGCCGCGCCTTCGTCGGGATCAGGCGAATAAGCGCCTTCGAAATCGACCGAGACCGGAAGTTCGACCGCGCCAACGATCCGCCTGGCATTTTCCAGCGCATAGTCGATCGGCACCTGGTGCGCGTCGCCGAAGCCTTGCGCATCGCCGACCGGATGGCTGCCCGTGGCCAGCGCCTTGGCCCCCGCCGCGACCACCGCCAGCGCGCTGCCGACATCCCAGATGTTATACAGCACCACCGGGTCGCCCGGGACATGCAGCGCGGCGAAAGTAGCGAATCTGCTCATCACGGCGCACCCCCGATTTGTTGGAACAGCTCGACCTTGACCCCGTCGGGATCGATAATCCACGCGAACTTGCCATAATCCTCGTCCTGCCGGCCAAGGATCTCGATCCCCTTGGCGGTCAGATCGGCGATCATCGCGTCGAGGTCGTCGACCCGCAAATTGATCATGAACGCGGCATCGCTCGGCGCGAAATAATCGGTCTCCGCCTTGAACGGCGAGAGCAAGGCATAGCCTTCGGGATCATCGCCCTTGAATGGGAACATCACCCCATATTCGCCGCCGACGCCAAGCGTCTCCTGATACCATTTCTGCGTCGCGGCCGGGTCTGCCACTTTATAGAAAATCCCGCCCAGTCCGGTCACTTTGGCCATGCGATCCCCCCTCGGATCAATGCTGGGCGAAGACCTTCCTTTTGCCGTCGCGCATGAAGATGATTGTCTGGTAGGGCGGCTTGTTGGCGCCCATTTCCATCCCCGGCGACCCGGCAACCATGCCCGGCACCGACAGCCCGGCGGCATTCGGTTTCTCTTTCAGCAATCGAGCGATATCGGCTGCGGGGACATGGCCCTCGATGGCGTAGCCACCGACCGACGACGTGTGGCACGAGCGCAAGTCGTCGGGCACACCGAGCCGCCGCGCGGTCGGGGTGACGTCCTCGACATTGGTGACGCGCACGTCATGTCCGGCCTTCTTCATATGCTCGACCCATTTGCCGCAGCAGCCGCAGCTCGCGGTCTTCACGACATTGACCACCGCCGCCGCAGCGGGCGCGGCGCAGGCGATCACCGCCAGGGGCGTCGCAATGGCCAGCAAGAGTCGGCGTTCGAACTTCATGTCATTCTCCATCATCGCTCTGATCGTGGGCAGCGTGGCACCGCGCCGCTGACCGTCTAGTGAACGAACCGCGCGACGACGTCGCGATAGCTTCGGCTGACCTTCACCTGCGCCCCACTATCGAGCACCAGGAAGCATTCGCCATTGGTGTGCGGCTTGACCTGGCGGACGAGATCGAGATTGACGATGGTCGAACGATGCACCCGCTGGAAGCGGCGCGGATCGAGGCGCTTTTCGAGATCCTTCATCGTTTCGCGCAGGATCAGCGTATTATCGCCGGTCATGATGCACATGTAATCGCCCGCCGCATCGATCCGCTCGATCGTGTCGACATCGACCCGGAAGATCTGGCCCTGGTCGCGGATGTTGATCATTTTCTCGAAGCGGCTCGATGCCGGCCCTTCGGCGCTGGTTGTTTCGGCCAGTTCCTCGGCGGCCTCGGGGGCATGTTCCTCGAGCGCTTCCTTCAGTCGCTCGGCTTCCTCCGCGCCGCGCTTCTCGGCCAGCCGCTGGCGAACCCGGTCGAGCGTCGCCGCAAGCCGGTCTTCCTCGACCGGTTTCATCAGATAATCTGCCGCCTGCGCCTCGAACGCGCGGATCGCATGCTCGCCATAGGCTGTCACGAACACGAACAATGGCGGCTCGACCTCCATCAGGCCCTGAACCACCGAGAAACCGTCAAACCCGGGCATCTGGATGTCGAGGAACACCAGGTCGGGCTTGTGCGTCTTGATCGCGCGGATTGCCTCGCGGCCGTTGGCGGCGGTGGCGACAATCTCGACATCGTCATGCGCCTGGAGCCGCAATTGCAACCCCTGCGTCGCCAGAGTCTCGTCGTCGACCAATATGGTTCGGATGGTCATGTTGTGGCCTTTTTCCTCATTGCTCGCCTCACTGATTGTCGAGCGGAATATCGATGATAACGCTAAACCCGCCATGATCGTTCGACTTGGTCGAGAATCCGTGGCCGGCGCCATAGGCTTGCGCCAGACGGTCCTTGATATTCGCCAGACCGACGCCGGTGGAGAAGACGCTGCTTGGTCCCGACCCTTCGGCGGCACCGCTGTCGGCAATCTCGATCCTGACCCCGCGCCCCTGCCGCTCGGCCTTGATCCAGATGTCGGCGCCGGTCTCGCTTGGGGTAACGGCATATTTGATTGCATTCTCGACCAGTGGCTGGAGCAAAAGCGACGGCAAGCGCGCGCCGATGGTCGAGCTATCGATCTCGAAATGCGGGCGAAGCCGGTCCTCGAACCGCATCTTTTCGATCTCGAGGTAGAGTTTGAGCGTCTCGACCTCCTGTGCCAGCGTGACCTGCGCGGTCGGCTCGTTGACCAACGTATAGCGCAGGAACGACGACAGCCGGGCAAGCATCGCATTGGCGCGCTCGGTCTGTTTGAGCAGCACCAGGGTCGAGATCGAGTTGAGCGTATTGAACAGGAAATGCGGATTCAACTGGTAGCGCAGCATTGCCAGCTGGGCGCTCGAGGCGGCGCTTTCGAGATGCGCGCGCTGGTCGATCTCCTCCTCGAGCAGCAGGTAATAATTGATCCCGTAGTAAAGCGCGGTCCAGGCGATCAGAAGCACGAAATCGAGCAGCAAAGCGCCGAGATATTCGAGGCCCACCGGTTCGTAATCGGGCTTGAGGAAGGTCACGTAGCTCCACGTCTCTATGACCGAAAAGGTACCCGCCGCGATCACTACCGTCGCAAATGACAGGATCAGCGTCCATAACACCCGCATCGCGATCAGCCGCCGGAACAGGCTGGCCATCAGCAGGGTCAGCGAATAGCCCGTCGCGGTCAGCAGCAGCGTGTGGACGATGAACATCGCGCCCATTGAATTGGCCAGGCCGGACAAGGAGCGGAGGATGAAATAGCCGCCCCAGCCGATCGACTGGAGCACCCAGAAGGCGCGATTCTTGTCGTCGAAGAAGGGCGCGTCGAGCCCGACCCCCTTGAGGATCGGCTTGGCCGGACCCTTGGGTCGAACCGCGATCTGCGCCGCCGATTGTGCCGCCGACTGCGCCGGCGTCACGCGAAGCGGCTCGCCCGCGTCGATCAACCGGGCGCCATCGCTCGCCATCGTCAGCGCTTGAGTCCCGGTCCCTGCATCACCCCGATATAGGCGAGGCTAGCTCGATCCCCAAGCGCGCCGCATCGGGTCATCGCCGGCGGCGCGCCAGGATCGCCGTAAGCAGTGCTATGAACAATGCGCCCGCGCCCCCGATCCCGCCGATGATTACCGCGATTATTGGCGCGACTTCCTGCAAATTGCTCGTCTTGATCCGCCACATTCCCCAGGCGAAGGCGATCGCCCCGACCGATGCAAACCCCAGCGCGACCGCGATGGTCAGGCCCGGCTTGCGGATCGCAATCCCCTCGCCGCTCGGCATCAGCGGGATGAACTGTTCGTACACCCGCACGCCCTCAGCGCGGTAGCGCGCCGGCACCGGGAACCGCAGCGTCATGCGCAGCGGCATCGAGCGATGGCGCGGGTAGGAAATGTGGAATTCGAGGCATTCGGGCTCGGCCGGAGCAGGCAGCCAGTAGAGCGCGTACATGCCCGGAATGCCGCCCCGGCGAAGGACGTGGTAACTGTCGCCGATCAGCGCCGACGTGCGGCCGACGATGATCTCGACCGGAAGCGATGGTCGATGCTCGTCGTAGGTCAAATCATTGGCGAACGTCCCCGGGGTCGCGGCGCGGATCCGATCGAAAACTCGAAACTGCTCCCATTCGTCGGGCGTCACCGACCAGCGCTCCAGCACATTTTCGCCGGCGCGCAGTTTCGCCTCGCCGCGGCTGTGCAGCATGGCGAACAGCATCTGCACCAGCCCGATCAGAAAAAGGGTGCCCCCGATTGCGCCAGCCAACCCCCAGCGCCAGTCGTCACCGGCCGGGCCGACCATGCTGATCGACAGCGCGCACAGCGCCGCCCCGGCCAGCAGCATCGCCAGATAGAAAAAAATCTTTCGCGCCGGATTGCGCATCGCTGCCCCTTGTTCGTCGCCGTCCATGATCGCACTGTGTCGATCATTGTAAAAGCCAGTCGCGCAATCGACAAAAATAGCTAGACTAGCTGCTGAGGAGAGACCCGATGAACGATCACAGACAGGCAAGCTTTCGTCACATGGACGAAGGCACGGCCGAGGATTGGGCAATCATCGGCCAGCATTTCATGCCCTTCGCCGGCCAGCTCGCCGACCGCGTGCTGACCCATCTCAAGATCCTCGACGGCGATTATGGCGGCTTCCCGATCGACCGGCTGCAGCACAGCCTGCAGACCGCGACCCGCGCGTATCGCGGGGGCGAGAGCGAGGAATATATCGTCGCCGCTCTGCTCCACGACATTGGCGATACCCTGTGCAGCTACAATCATCCCGATGTGGCGGCGGCGATCCTCAAACCCTTCGTCGACGAGAAACTGCACTGGATGGTCGAGCATCACGGCATCTTCCAGGGCTATTATTTCTTCCATTATCTCGGGATGGACCGCGACATGCGCGAGAATTTCCGCGGCCATGAGCATTTTGAAGATACCGCGCGTTTCTGCGAAATTTACGACCAGAAAGCGTTCGACTCAGCTTATGACAGCGCTCCGCTCGAGTTTTACGAGCCAATGGTTCGACGGGTTCTCGCGGCACCTAAGCGCTCGATTTACGTTGGACTCGCTGAATCCGGCTGACGAAGGACTGAATTCCAATGATCCGAATGATTGTCGCCGCTTCGGCGTTGCTGCTGGCTGGCTGCCAGGCCGCCACTGCGCCAGCGCCAAAGACCGATAGCGCCGCCGCGCCGGCGATCGCGCCGATCCTCGACACCCCCGATGCGGTCGATGTCCACAGTTATGCCAAGCCGCTCGAGGCGCGAGTGACCCATCTCGCGCTCGACCTGGGGGTCGATTTCACCGCCAAGCGAATCGGCGGGACCGCGACGCTCGATATCGCCGCCAAGCCCGGCGCGACCAGCATCATCCTCGACGACAAGGGGCTGGAGATCGAGAAGATCGCCACTGCCGAGGGCGCGCCGCTGACCTACAAGGTTGGCGCAATCGACGAGAATCTTGGCGCGCCGCTGGAGATCGCGATCGGCACGGCGCGCAAGATCGTCATCACCTACAAATCGGCGGCCGACGCGGGTGCGCTGCAATGGCTTAGCCCGGCGCAGACCGCGGGCAAGAAGCAGCCCTATCTGTTCAGCCAGGGCCAGGCGATCGAGAATCGGACGTGGATCCCGACCCAGGATTCGCCCGGGATTCGGCAGACCTGGGAAGCGAAGATCCGTGTCGCCCAGCCGCTGACCGCGGTGATGTCGGCCCCCAAGGTCGGCGATCCGGTGACCGAGGGCGATGCCCGCACCTTCAGCTTCAAGATGGATCGACCGGTTGCGCCCTATCTGATTGCGATCGGGGTTGGCGACTTGGCGTTCAAGTCGCTCGGCCCGCGCACCGGGGTGTGGACCGAGCCGTCGATGCTCGACAAGGCTGCAGCCGAACTGGCCGATACCGAGAAAATGGTCGCCGCCGCCGAGGCGCTGTACGGCCCGTATCAATGGGGCCGCTACGATTTGCTGGTGCTTCCGCCGTCCTTTCCGTTCGGAGGCATGGAAAACCCGACGCTGACCTTCCTCACCCCGACCTTCATCGCCGGGGACAAGAGCAATAACAGCCTGATCGCGCACGAACTGGCGCACAGCTGGTCGGGCAATCTGGCGACCAACGCCACCTGGTCGGACTTCTGGCTCAACGAGGGCATGACCACCTACGCCACCACCCGCATCGTCGAGGCGGTGTACGGGCCCAAGGTCGCAGCGCAGCAAATTTCGCTCGGACATGATGCAATGCGCAAGGCGGTCGAGGAAAATGGCGGGGTAGCCGGTGCCGACACGCGTCTCCGGATCGACCTCAAGGGCCGCAATCCTGACGAAGGATTGACCGACATTGCCTATGAAAAGGGCGCCGCCTTCCTGCGCACGATCGAGATTGCGGTCGGGCGCGAACGGTTCGATGCCTGGCTCAAGGGCTGGTTCGCGCGGCACATGTTCCAGCCGGTCACCACCAGCCTGTTCCTCGCCGACATCCGCCAGCATCTGGTCAAGGGCGATGCCGCGCTCGAATCCAGGCTGATGCTCGATGCCTGGGTCGACCAGCCGGGGATCCCGACCAGCCTCGCCCCCGCCGATCCGACAATATTTGCCGAGGTCGACAGCGCAGTCACCACCTTCGCTGCTGGGACGATGCCCGACACCGCCATGTGGGGGCGCTGGACCACCGACGAGCGGCTGCGCTTCCTCACCCGGATCGATCGCAAGCAGCCGCTTGATCGGCTCGAGGCGCTTGGTCGCCAATTCGGTCTGGCGCGGGCCGGCAATAATGAACTGCGTTTTGCCTTCCTCGACCTCGCGGTCGCCAATCGGCTCGATCCGGCGGTGCCGGCGCTGGAAGATTTCCTGATGACCCAGGGTCGCCGGAAATATGTCCGGCCGTTGCTCACCGCGCTCGCCGAAGACCCGAGCTGGGGTCGGCCGATTGCGCTTCGTATCTATCCCAGGGCGCGGCCGCTCTATCATCCGGTGACGACCCGCGACATCGACAAATTGCTGGGCTGGGCGGGGGCTGAAATCGACCTGAAAAGGGCATAGCCTTAACTCAGCTTAAACGCTCTTCGGCTATTCGATTGGCTCCTGCCAACAAGTGGATAGCGGATGTACGAGGCACCCGATCGGTATAAACGCATGGTTTCGGCACGCCTTCCCGGTGGGGAGTCGCTGGCCCTGACCAGCCCGAACGAATCGAACAACGCTTCTCCGCTGCGCGATGCCCAGTTGCTGGCGCGCGCCCAGCTGGCGCCGTTTTTCGCAATCGCCAACGTCATCGCCGCTTTGCTGATGGCGGGCAGCCTGACCATCTATTGGTCGTCGCCGACCTTGCTCGGCTGGCTTGGCGCCGTCGCATTGGTCAACTTTGTCGCAATGCAATTGTCGCGCAACCAGTCGATCACCCATGTCGGTCGGTCGGGTCGCCAGGTTCCGCAAACCTTTCTCGTCGGCGACGTTATGCTGCGCGCAATCGTCTGGCTGAGTTTGCCAATCTATTATTTCCCGTCGCTCGACCCGGGCAGTCAATTGGTCACCGCATCGCTCATCTCGGGGCTCGGTATTGCCGCGATCGGGCTGGTCGTGGTTCCGGCCTGCGTAACTGCCTGGATGGCGAGTTTCACTCTTGGCCTGTGTTACGTGCTGTTCACCGCATCCACCGCCATGCCGTTCCTCAACAAGCTGCAGATCCTGTTCACCCTCGGGGTCGCGGTGGTCGGCGTCTTTTCGGTCGCACGATGGGCCTTTCGCCAGCTGCAGACCAATGCCGACATGGGCTCGGCCAGCGAAAGCGCCAGCCTGCTGCTCCAGGAATATGAGCAGCGCGGTGTCGGCTGGCTGTGGCAGGTCGATGCCGAGAATCGCGTGACCTACATTTCGTCGCGAATGACCGCCTTGCTCGGCCGCCCGGCCAGCGCCTTGGTCGGCCATTCACTGCCCTCGTTGCTCGGCGGCCATGCCGAGCTTGGCAAGATCTTGCTCGAGCGGCAGGCGTTCAATTCACTCGAGATGGAATTGAAGACCGCGCGCGGGCCGCGCTGGATTTCGATCGCGGGCGATCCGATCATCGATACCGCCGGCCGCTACGAAGGCTTTCGCGGGGTCGGGTCGGACATCACCGAGATCCGCCATACCCAGGAGCGGCTGACCCACCTCGCCAACATGGACGTGCTGTCGGGCCTGCCCAACCGCGGGCGGGTTCGCCAATTGCTCGGCGAAGCGCTGCGCACTGCAACCGCCGGCAATGTGCCGTGCGCGATCATGTTCCTCGATCTCGACGGGTTCAAACCGGTCAACGACACCTTCGGCCATCCCAAGGGCGATGCAGTCCTTCAGGCAGTCGCCAAACGGCTGGTCGAGCAGGTTGGCCCCGACGGCCATGTCGGACGCATGGGCGGCGACGAATTCGCCATCGTGGTGACCGACGCGCAAAGCCGCAAGCGGGTCGAAATGCTCGCCGATTCGATCATCAAGTCGGTCGCCGAGCCGTACATGATCGACCAGACCGAAATCCGCATCGGCGTGTCGATCGGCTGCGCCTTCGGCCCGATCGACGGCGCCACGGTCGACGATTTAATCCTCAAGGCCGATCTGGCGCTCTATCAAGCAAAGGATGGCGGGCGCGGGGTGGCCAAATATTTCTCGGCCGAGCTGCAATTCGAGCAGGACGACCGGATCCGGCTCGAGAACGACCTCCGCCAGGCCCTCGCCGCCAACCAATTCCATTTGATGTTTCAGCCCCTGGTCAACGCCAAGACCCAGTCCTTGGTCGGGTTCGAGGCGTTGATTCGCTGGAATCATCCGAAGCGCGGGCTGGTCCCGCCGGTGGTGTTCATCCCGGTCGCCGAGGAAGCCGGGCTGATGGGCGCGATCGGCGAATGGGTGATCGACGAGGCCTGCCGAGCGGTCGCGACCTGGCCCGAGCCGATCACCATGGCGATCAACATCAGCCCCAGGCAGATCATCCTGCCGTCGCTTCCCAATTATGTCAGCCTGGCGCTGGCGCGCTACAAATTGCCCGGCAACCGGATCGAGCTCGAGGTTACCGAGGGCGTCTTCCTGGGCGACGAAAATGCCACGCTCGACGTGTTGAAGCGGCTCCGCGCGCTCGGCGTGGGGATCGCGCTCGACGATTTCGGTACCGGTTACTCGTCGATCGGCTATCTCAACAAGGCGGTGTTCCACAAACTGAAGATCGACGGCAGCTTCGTCCGCGCCGCTGGGACCAGGCCGGAGAATGTCGCGATCATCCAGTCAATCGTCCAGCTCGCCAAGAGCTTCCGCATGAACGTCACCGCCGAGGGCGTCGAGACCGCCGAGGATTTCGAGCGGATGCGCGATCTCGGGGTCGACACGATCCAAGGCTATCTGTTCGGCAAGCCCTTGTCCTACGACCGCGCCAACCAGATGGTGGTCGGGATCGGGGTCAAGAAAAAGGCAGGCTGAAGCCGCGATTATCGGGCCAGGACGATCAGCGGGCCAGATCGACTCGAAGACTACGGCTCAGCGGCGCCAGCAGCGATTCAAACGCCCCAGTCTGGCCGACTTTCGCATAATGCAGCTGGTGCTCGACGTCGGCCGCAATGTCGACGATCTCGATCGCCTCCTCCACCGTCAGCATCGCGCGTGCGACGAGGCCGTGGATCAGGCTTTCGACCAGTAACAAGGCGGCGCCGTTCCGGTCCTCACCTGTCATCGTCGTCAAGGAAGGGTGGTGGCTTCTGCCACCGGTCGAATCAGGCATTTACGCGCCTTTCCTGGTGCAAACTGGGACCCATTGCCCACGCCGACGGCACCTGTGCCACCACTCGGCGAAGCCATTCAATACAGGGGATATTTTCTTTCCGCCTTATCCTAACTCAACATTCGACAATGTTTATATGCAATTTTGTTCGGGACGGGCTAGTCTAAGCCGGATCATGGCAAATCGCTTTGTTCAGAAGCTGGAAGGCTTGGCCACGCTATCCGCCCCCGATGTCGCCGTTCTCGAACGCGTCACGGCCAGTCCGCGCGACTATGCCGCCAAGCAGGATATGATCCGCGAGGGCGATCGCCCCGGACCGGTGTTCGTCGTGCTCGACGGCTGGGCCTGCCGCTACAAGATATTGCCAAGCGGAACGCGGCAGATCATGGCGTTCCTGCTGCCGGGCGACGCGTGCGACCTGCACATCGGCATGCTGTCGGAGATGGATCACAGCCTGCAGGCGATTACTCCCGCCAGGGTCGCACTGATCCCCGGCGAGGAAATGGCGAGCATGCTCGACCAGCATCCGCGAATCGCCAACGCCATGTACAAATCGCAGTTGATCGACGAGGGCACGCTGCGCGCGTGGATCGTCAGCATGGGGCGGCGCAGCAGCATCGAGCGCGTGGCGCATCTGATGTGTGAGCTTTACCTGCGCTCGATCGCCGCGATCGGCACGCCCGAGGGCGAAGTCGCGCTTCCGATCTCGCAGATCATCTTCGCCGATGCGCTGGGCATGACCCCGGTTCACATCAACCGCATCCTGCGCGAATTGCGCGAAATGGGGGCAATGGCTTTCTCCCGCGGGAGCCTGCGTGTGATCGACCCGATCAAGCTGGTCCAGATTGCCGGCTTCGACGAAAATTATCTTCATCGGCGACAAAGGCAGCAACGAGCAGGGCTTCAAGCGTAGCCACCTCGCCGGCTTCGAGCGGCCCATCGGCTTTGGCCATGTGTAGTTTTGCAAGGTCGGCGTGGATTGCGCCGATCGATGGAGTTGTCGCATTGTCCGCCGCCGCCAGTTCCTTATCGGCGCGTGCCCGGTAATAGGTTCGGTTGTCGATCGACATAGCCAGACCTCTATTCAGCGCGCCGCGACCCCTTCGCGACTCCACCGGGCCGGTATATCCGAGTCGTTTCGCGTGAGGCTTGATGGAGGTGAAGGCCGGGATCCTCAGCTAGCGCGCCGCGATAAATTCCTTCGCGCGGTCATATTCGTACGTGGTGACCCGTCCGTCACGGTCTCCGTCGGCCAGATCCTTGAACCCCGTCGCCGCGGCTTGGGCCTCGTACAAGGTCAGCCAGCCGTCGCGGTTGCTGTCGTAAGTCCGCACCGCCCATTGCCGGATCACCGGGTCGCGATCGAACAACGCATTGGCGTTCGGGTTGACTGGGGAATCGACCACCGCACTCGCGGCAACGGCAGCCTGTGCGGCAAGCGCAAAAAGCAATCCCGACATGACCGACTCCCTGTCCAAGCATCCAGCGCCAAGCAAACGCGTCACTGCCTAGTTCTTTCCCTCGCCCAAGGCCTCGCGCACTGCGGCGTCGAGCGCGTCGGGCTTGAACGGCTTGGCGAGCATCCGCGCGTGCGGCGCGGCGTGGTTGATCGCCGCGCTCTCGCTATAGCCCGAAACAAACAGGATCGGCTGGCCCGGCATCAATTTGAGGATGCGCGTCGCAACCTCGCCCCCCGACAGGCCGGGCATTGCATAATCGAGGATCACCAGGTCGGGCCGCGCCTCGGCAAAGGCCGCGAGTCCCGCCTCGCCATCGACTGCAGAGCGCACCGAATAGCCGAAGTCGGACAGGCTCTCGACAATGAAGTCGCGGACGTCGGGATCGTCGTCGATCACCAGGATCGATGCGGTGCGGATTGCCGGTTCGCTGCGCTCGATCTCGGCGGTCGCGACGTCGCCTTCGACCGCGCGGTTCGCACGCTTGAAATATAGCCGGATGGTGGTTCCAGCGCCGACCTCGCTGTCGATCCGCGCGGTCCCGCCCGACTGGCGCGCGACCCCATAGACCATCGATAGGCCGAGCCCGGTGCCCTTGCCGACATCCTTGGTGGTGAAGAAGGGGTCGAACGCCCGCGCCAGCACTTCGGGCGTCATTCCCGTCCCGGTGTCGCTCACCGACAGCTCGATATAGTCGCCGTCCTCGAGCTCGGTATCCCCGGCGACGTCGACCGCCTTGGTAGCGATCGACAGCGTGCCGCCGTCGGGCATCGCATCGCGCGCATTGATCGCCAGATTGAGCACTGCCAGCTCGAGCTGGGTCGGGTCCGCCATCACCGGCATCCGCGCGTCGTCGAGCGCGAATTTGCGAACGATCGTCGGCCCCAGGACATTGCGCAGCAGCGGCCGCATCGCCTCGATCAGCGGCGCAACCAGGGTCGGCTTGACCTCAAGCCGCTGAACCCGGCTGAACGCCAGCAATTGCGCGGTCAGCCGGGCGCCGCGCTCGGCGGCGGTCAGCGCATTGGTGGCATAACGCTTTAATCGCTCGTCCGTCACCTGCCGCGCGATCAGGTCGAGCCCGCCGACCACCACCGTCAGCAAATTGTTGAAGTCATGCGCGATGCCCCCGGTCAGCTGGCCGAGCGCCTCCATCTTCTGGCTCTGGCGCAATTGCTCCTGCGCGCCCTTCAATTCGGTGACGTCGCGCGCCTCGGCGAGAAGGTAGATGATGGTGCCTTCATCGTCGCGGATCGGCTGGATCGAATAGTCGAGATGGGCAGTCGGAACACCCTCGCGCTCCATCTTGAATTCGGCGTTGAACGACGCGCCCGCCGCCGCTTGCGCCACCGCCGCCTTCATCGCGGGGATATGTTCGGGGTAGGCCTGCATCGTCGGCGCATCCCACATCTTGCCGCCGATCGAGGTCGACGGATTGTCCGCGCGCCAGCTGGTGTTGACCCGGTTGATCTCGAGTATCGTCCCGTCGGGATCGAGCAACACGATCACTTCGAGCACGGTATCGAAGATGGCGCGGACGCGGGCCTCGCTGGCCTGCAGCTTGGCGGTTCGATCTTCGACCATCCGCCGCAGCTCGAGCTCCGATTCCTTGGCCAGAGTAACGTCGGTCGATACCCCGATATAGCCGACCAGCTCGCCGCCCGGACCGAACCGGGGTTGCGACACCGCGCGCATCCAACGCCAGTTGCCCGGCCGCATTTCGAACCGTGCCTCGGTGGTGAAACTCTCCCCGCTCGCTTCGCCGGCGATAGTTGCGGCGACGACGGCAGCTCGATCGTCGGGGTGGACCCGCTCCATCCAGTTGATCCGCCGCGCCTCCTCCGGCGCGACCCCCATCAGCTCGATATAGGCCTGGTTGACGAAGTCGCGGCTGCGGTCGAGCCGGGTGACCCACATCGGCACCGGCGCCGAATCGGCGATCCGCCGGAACCGCGCCTCGCTCTCGCGAAGCGCGCGCTCGGCGACGCGCTGCTCGGTCGCGTCGTGGATCAGGATCACGAGCCCGAAGATCACTCCGTCGGCGTCGAACTGCGGCAGATACTCGGACTGGAGCGCGAGTGGCCCGCGCGTCGGATGATCATATTCGGCGGCGAACCACAATCGCTCACCGGCCAGCGCCCGGTCGAGCATCGGCTGGCGATCGGCCATCGCCTTGGGGTCGAGAATCTCGCCCATCGTCCGCCCCAGCAATTCGCCGCGCGGTCGCCCGAAAAAGTCGGCCAGCGCCTGGTTGACGAAGCGGTAGCGAAGCTCGGTATCGACGAACGCCAACGCCATTGGCAAAGCGTCGGCGACCGCCAGCATCTGGCGGAAATCGAACGTGGCGCTACTCGCGCCGCCCGGCTTCACCTGTCCATTATCGCCCTTGCGCGCCATCTCGCCGAATTTGCCCTGTTGTCGTGCGCCTGACAATGGCAAACGCCGCCATTGCCGTTCCGCTCCCCGCGACCCATCTCCAATCGCAACCGATCGACAGGAGCTCGTATGCCCGACGCCCCCAACCCCGCCGACACCGACTACACGCCCCCCGACGTCTGGACCTGGACCAAGCCCAGCGGCGGCAAGTTCGCCAGCATCAACCGCCCGATCGCCGGCCCGACCCACGACCGCGAGCTCCCGCTCGGGAAACATCCGCTCCAGCTCTACAGCCTCGGCACCCCCAACGGGGTCAAGGTCACCATCATGCTCGAGGAATTGCTCGCCCTTGGCCATTCGGGCGCGGAATATGACGCCTGGGCGATCGACATCGGCGAGGGCGAGCAGTTCGGCTCGGGCTTCGTCGCATTGAACCCCAACAGCAAGATCCCCGCTTTGCTCGACCGCAGCGACCCGGCCAACCCCCAGCGCATCTTCGAGAGCGGCGCGATCCTGCTCCACCTCGCCGACAAGTTCGACGCTTTGCTCCCCGCCGCCCCCGTCGCGCGCACCGCCGCGCTCAGCTGGCTGATGTGGCAGATGGGCTCGGCGCCATTCCTCGGCGGCGGCTTCGGCCATTTCTACGCCTACGCCCCGCTCAAGATCGAATATGCCATCGACCGTTACGCGATGGAGGTGAAGCGCCAATATGACGTCCTCGACCGCCACCTCGCCGACCACGAATATATGGCCGGCGCCGACTATAGCATTGCCGACATCGCGATCTGGCCATGGTATGGCGCGGTCGCCTTGGGCCAGGCCTACCCCGGCGCGGCCAAATTCCTCGGGCTCGACGAATATTCCCACGTCCACCGCTGGATCGCCCAGCTCGCCGCGCGGCCGGCGGTGCAGCGCGGGCGGCGGGTCAACCGCACCCCGAGCGAGGCCGAACCCGACCTGATCCGCGAGCGCCACACCGCCGCCGACCTGGATTAGGCACTTTTCGCTTTCCTACAGCGAACCTCTGTGGTTCAAGCTGCGCGATGACCGATTCGCCATCAAACGCCGCCGACCCCGCCGCCGACCCCGCCAGCACCCGGCCCACCCTGGTCCCGGTCATCTGCGATCAGTGCCGCGCCACCGGCATGGCGGGCGATGCGGCATTTTCGGCAATCCCCGATATCCTCGCCTTCGATCCGGTGACGCGCCGCGCCCACGTCAACAATTGGACCGCCGAGCATCAGCGCGCGTTCATTGCCGCGCTGGCCATCAC
>JAJAZM010000148.1 GCA_026785645.1 Sphingomonas bacterium
ACCTCGAAATTCCACGGACCGGCCGACCCGACAAAAGTCACTTCGGCGGCGGTTCCGGTGAGGAAGAATTGCTCGAAGCTCTCGAGCTCCTCGGGCCAGATGGCGCGCTCGACGACCTCGATCCCGCGCCGCTTGGCGAGCCCGATCAATGTCTGGCGGGTGATCCCGTCGAGGAAGCAATCGGGGGTCGGGGTGTGGATCACTCCGTCGCGTATGAAAAAGGCATTGGCGCCGGTCGCTTCGGCCACTTGTCCGCGCCAGTCGAACATCAGCGCGTCGTTGAACCCGCGGTCCTCGGCATATTGCTTGGACAAAGTGGCGATCATGTACAGGCCGGCGGCCTTGCTGTGGACCGGCGCGGTGTAGGGCGCGGGGCGGCGCCACGGCGCGATCGCCAGGCGAATGCCGCGCTCGGCCAGCGCGGGATCGAAATATTTGCCCCAATACCAAGCGGCGATGGCGAGATGGGGCGCGGTGCCCTTGGGACTGACCCCCATATGCTCGGACCCGCGCCATGCCACCGGGCGCATGTAGGCGTCTTTCATCCCACTGGCTGCGAGCACTTCGATGCAAGCGGCGTTGATCTGCTCGACGCTCCACGGAATCTCGAAGCCGAGCAGCTGCGCCGAATTATGCAGCCGCATGCTGTGTTCGTTGAGCTTGAAGATCGTGCCATCATAAGCGCGCTGGCCCTCGAACACCGAGCTTGCGTAATGCAGGCCGTGGGTCAGCACATGGACGCTGGCCTCGCGCCACGGGACGAGCTTGCCGTCGAACCAGATCCATCCATCGCGGTCATCGAAATTCGGCTGATCGGCCATCAGGGTACATGCCTTTGTCGGGAAGCCGTTCGACTAGGCCAGCGGGCGGGGTTATTCAATCCGCGCGGCATCGGCCAGTTCGGCGCCGCGCCGCGACGCTGCTTGGAGGGTCTGGCCGACGAGGCGATCAAGCTCGGCGTCGAGGATGACGAGGCCAGCTTCGGTGGTGCCGTTGGGGCTTGCGACGCGGCGCGCGATCGAGGCCATGCTCTCGCCCCGCGCGGCGGCCATGGTGGCGGTGCCGAGGACGGTTCCGAGTGCGAGCTGGTCGGCCAAAGCCGGGTCGAGGCCGCGGTCGACGCCGGCCTTGGCCAGCGCGGCGATGAAGCGGGCGACATAAGCCGGGCCGGCGCCGGCGAGCGATCCGATCGCGGCGAGATCGGCTTCGGACTCGGTGCGGACGACGTTGCCGAGTGGGGCGAAGAGATCGTCGGTCACACTGCGAGCATCATGTGATTGGCCGTCGAAGATGGCGACGATCCCGCGGCCTTCGCTGACCGGCAAATTGGGCATTGCGCGGAGGATGTGACCCGCAGCGGGGAAGCGGTGGCGAAGGCTGGCAAGTTCGACGCCGGCCAGGATAGAAACCAATATTGTGTTTGAATTCAGGCGTTTGGCGAGTTCAGGCGCGACCTCATCGAGCTTTTGGGGTTTGACTCCGAGGAGGACGAAGGCCGGATTTCCGGGTGGGAGTGACGTGACAGTGCGAACGCCCTCGACCGGAGTCCCGCTCGGACGGATCGCGGTGATCTCGCTCAGATCGACCCCGGCGCGGCGCCAGCCTTCGACCATCGCCCCGGCCATCTTGCCGCAGCCGACGATCCAGCTCGGCGCGGGTAGCGAGGTCACGCCTCCCCCACGGTCTCGATCAGCGCTGCAGCAATCGCCTCGGTCGGCGACTTGCCGCCCCACAGCACGAACTGGAACACCGGATAGAAACGCTCGCATTCCTCGAGCGCGGCTTCGGCGATGGCTTCGGCCTGGTCGAACGACAAGGTGTCATTGTCCCCGACCAGCGCGGCATGACGGAACACGATCAGGCCAGAGGCCGACCACATTTCGAAATGGCCGAGCCACAATTGCTCGTTGATCAGCCCCAGCGCTTCGTAGATGGCAGCGCGCTTTTCGACCGCGACCTTGATGTCGGGGAAGGCGAGGAACTGCAGCACCTGGTCCTCGCTGCGCCACACCCCGCGAAGCTCGTACTGCGCCCAGCTGCCGGTGGCCGAGGCGACGATCTCGCCCTCCCCGGTCCGCTCAGCTGCCCAGCCGCGCGCTTCGAAATATTGTTCGAGCATGTCGATCGGCGCACCGTCGTCCTGCTCCTCTGGGGCGACCGTATCGGGCAGGGTCAGGCTCCCGGCTGAGCCGATTTGGGAGCGGGCTTTGGCTTGGCGCCTTTCTCAAGTGCGTCGAGCCGCTTCCTGAGCGCTTCATTCTCGTCGCGCGCGGCGGCTGCCATCGCTTTGACCGCCTCGAATTCGTCGCGGGCGACGAAGTCCATCCCGCCGACCCATTCGCGCATCTTCTCGCGCATCGAGCCTTCGGCTTCGCGGCCCATCCCGGCAAAGGTGCCGGCAACGCCGTTCATCATCTTGGCAAGATCGTCGAACATCCGGTTTTCCGATTGCATCTTATCGTCCTCCAGTGATCCCCAGCGGCGCGGCATCGGCCCCCGGGTTAAGCCGTCCGGTCTCATAATTGAGCGCCGTCGCAATACACAGCCATAGTAAATAGGGAAGCATCAGCCATCCTGCCACCGGTCTGATCTGACGGAAGAGGTTGGCGGTGGCGACCGCGAGTAACAGCATGACGATGATCAGCACCAACGCCAGGTCGATCATCCCGAATCCGAAGAACACCGGCGACCAGGCGAAATTGAGCGTCAATTGGGCGGCGAACAGCGACAGCGCCAGTTTGCGCTGCTTCGATTCAGGCTCATTGAGGATCGCCGCAAGCGCGATCCCGAGCATCGTGTAGAGCGTCGTCCACATCACGCCGAACACCCAGCCAGGCGGCTGGAAAGCGGGTTTCTGCAAGGCCGCATACCAGCCATTGTCGAAGCCGCTATTGGATACGACCCCCATCACCGACCCGGCAATGACGATCGCCGGGACGGTGATCAGCGCCTTTTTCCACAATCCACGATCGTCGCGTGCCGCCTGGTTCATGTCATTCCCCTTGCTTAGCGCCGAGCAAAAACTCGACATTGCCTTCGGGCCCGGTGAGCGGGCTGGTCTCGATGCCGACGACTCGCCAGCCCTTCGATTCGATCCACGCCGCAGCGTCGTCGCATACTCTTTGATGGATTGCGGGATCGCGCACCACCCCGCCCTTGCCGACCTCTCCGCGCCCCGCCTCGAATTGCGGCTTGATCAGCGCGACCAATTTGCCGCCCGGTTTGGCGAAATCGAGCGCCTTGTCGAGCACCTTGGCGAGCGCGATGAAGCTTGCGTCGCAGACGATGATGTCGACCGGCTCGGGGACGATCTCGGGGTTGAGCGCGCGGGCGTTGGTCTGTTCGTGGACGATCACGCGATCGTCGCAACGCAATTTCCACGCCAGCTGATTGGTGCCGACGTCGATCGCGTAGACGCGCGCCGCGCCGTTGGTCAGCAGCACATCGGTGAAACCGCCAGTCGAGCTTCCGACATCGAGCGCCACCGCCCCGGTTACATCGAACCCGAAATGCGCCAGCCCATGCGCCAGTTTGACCCCGCCCCGCGACACCCACGGATGATCGCGGCCTTTGACGGTCAGCACGGCATCATCGGCCAGCAAATCCCCCGCCTTGGCCACCCGC
>JAJAZM010000149.1 GCA_026785645.1 Sphingomonas bacterium
GCCGAGATGATCGACCGCTTCGGCAAATTGCCCGAGGAAACCAAGAACCTCCTCACCATCGTCGAGACCAAGATCAACTGCCGCGCGGCCTGTGTCGCCAAGCTCGACGTCGGCGCCAGGGGCGCGGTGGTGACCTTCATCGATCGCGGCTTCCCCGACCTCGCCGGGCTGCTCGCCTACGTCGATCGCTTGAAAGGCCAGGCCCGCCTGCGCCCCGACAGCAAGTTGATCGTCAGCCGCGACTGGCCAAGCGGCGAAGCGCGATTGAATGGCGCGTTGCAGATTTCCCGCGGATTGGCGCGAGTCGTTGCGGCAGGAAACGTCCAATCTTGATAATAGATAAGGCGGCAATGTGAAGATTGCCTAGTCCCCTTACCCAAATAGCCTACGTGGGGGTTAATTCCGGGAAATGTCCGACAATGCGCCAAAGGATCAGGAGCAACGCCTCGCCGAGGCGGAGGTCGCCAAGTTCAAGGCCGACCTCGGTCCGTTCGTTATCGCGGCGGAAGTAACCCGCATGCCAATGGTGTTTACGGACGCCCATGAAGCCGACAATCCGATCATCTTTGCCAATGATGCATTCTTGAAGCTGACCGGCTACGCCCGCGACGAAGTGCTCGCGCAACCGTTCGGGTTCCTGCTCGCCTCACCCGACAATGACGGGACGCTGGGCCAGATCGAATCCTGCTTCAAAGCCGGCTGCGACGACTCGCCCGAGATTCACTATCGGCGGAAGAACGGAAGCGAGTTCTGGGCCACTCTGTTGGTCAACCCGGTCGAGGATGACGACGGTGTCGAGGTCCAGCATTTCATTTCGCTGCATGAAACCACGCGCTTCAAGGTGGCGCAGCAAAATGCCGCAATGCTGATCGACGAGCTCAATCATCGCGTCAAGAATACGCTCGCCACGGTCCAGTCGATCGTCGCCCAGGCGACTCGTGGCTCACCCGATCCTTCATTGGTGCGTGAGCGGATCGAGACGCGGATCGCGGCTTTGTCCCGCTCGCACGACTTGCTCGGGCGCGAAAAATGGGGCGGAGCCGACTTGCGCGACCTGGTGAGCGAGGCCTTGGCTCCGTTCAGCGTGACCGACGGCCGCGCCGAACGATTCACGATTGATGGCGATGAGGTCAGGCTGTTGCCAAAGGCAACCCTGGCGCTCGGCATCGCCTTCAACGAGCTCGCCACCAACGCGGTCAAATATGGCGCTTTCTCGAACAATAGCGGGACGATCGCGATCAGTTGGACTCTCAACCATGAATCCGATGGTCGCTGGCTGTGTCTCCACTGGCGCGAGCAAGGTGGCCCGTCAGTAACCCCGCCGACGCGCAAGGGCTTCGGCTCGCGCGTTATCGAACAGGGCCTGGCCCATGAGCTTCAGGGCAAGATCAAGCTGACTTACCCGCCCGAAGGCGTGGTCTGCACTATCCATGTCCCGGCCCCGCGGGCCTTGCTCGATGATTGACCAACTCCTCGCCGGCAGGAATGTCCTCGTGGTCGAGGACGAAATGCTCGTCATGATGGCGCTCGAGGACATGCTGACCGATCTCGGCTGCACGTCGATTGCCGCTGCTGGCACGGTTGACCAGGCGATCGAGCTGATCGCGGCCCAAGACTTCGATCTCGCCACGATCGACCTCAATCTGAATGGTCATCGAAGCTATCCGGTCGCGCGGGCGCTCGACGCGCGCGGCGTGCCTTTCGCCTTCGCTACCGGCTATGGCGAGCATGGCGTGAGCGAGGGTTTCGGCGATCGTCCGGTACTTACCAAGCCGTATAACGATCTTCAATTGGTGACGGTGCTGACCGCTTTGCTCGACGCAGCCGACACAGCGGAGACGAAGGCCGCCTAAGCCGCCTCGGCAGAATGGCTCGCGGCGACGAAGCGGCGCAGTTCGTTCTCGTCGAGCGCGCCGGCAACCAGGAACCCTTGATACAGATCGCATCCCCATTCGGCGACCAGCGCCAGCTGGGCGGTGGTTTCAATTCCTTCGACCACCACCTTCAGCCCCAGTTCGCGCGCCATCCCGATCATCGCCTTGACCACGATCCGGTCGCGGCTTCCGCCGACGATTTCGGCGATCAGCCCGCGATCGATCTTCAGCGTGTCGAGGGGCAGTGACGTCAGATACGCCAGATTGGCATAGCCGGTACCGAAATCATCGACCGCAATCTCGATTCCAAGCGCGCGCAGTCGTGCGAGCCGGGTCGAGACAATATCGCGGTCGATCACCAGGCTGCTTTCGGTAATTTCCAGCGTGAGCCGCTGCGGATCGAGCGCCGCCGCCGCCAACTCGCCGACGAGCCAGTCGTCATAGCCTTTGCGCGCCAGATCTTCTGCCACCAGGTTGAGCGACAGCCGCAGCCCACGAAGCGGCCCGCGCCACTTGCCTGCGGCCTGCAGCGCCTTGCGCTGAACATGGCGTGACAGCCGCTCGGTCAGCCCGACCGCCGCAGCGCGAGCGAACAATTGTTCGGGGGAATCGGCCCCGCTCCACCGCACCAGGGCTTCGGCCCCATCGACCCGCCCGCTGCACGGGTCGATCTGCGGCTGGAAGGCGAGCTGGATCATGTCCTCGGCCAGCGCCTGCTCGAGCGCCCGGTCGCGGACCACCGGCGGCAACGGCGTCAGCCGATCCGAACCTCGATTCTGTTTCATCGCGCTCACATCACTCCCCTTGACCGCCGCTTCTAGCCGCAGTCCGGGGCTTGCCCTACGCCGACGTTGGCCAAGCCCCGTATCGGGACAGTGGCGCTGGCCATTTTATCGCTTATGGTGCGGCGGTGACCGACCCCAACGACCGCGATCTCGCTTCGACGGGGATCGGCCTCCTGGCCTCGCCGACCGATGCAGCGCAGGCAGCCGAAAAATCACTCCGCCGCCGCTATCAATGGGCCGACGCCGCCGATGCCACGTCGCTGGTCGTGATCGGCGGCGACGGGTTCATGCTGCAGACGTTGCACGCCATGCTTGATGCGGGCCAGTCCAAGCCCCTGTTCGGGATGAACCGCGGCACCGTGGGCTTCCTGATGAACGAGTGGAAGCCCGACCGGCTCGCGGCGCGGATTGCCGGCGCCAAAGCGATCCGGGTCGCCCCGCTGGCGATGCGCGCCACTACGATCACCGGCGAAACCTTCGTCCGTCCGGCGATCAACGAAATCTCCCTTCTCCGCCAGACCCGCCAGACCGCCAAGATCGAGCTTTCGGTGTCGGACCGCGTGGTGATGCCCGAATTGGTGTGCGACGGGGTGCTGGTCGCCACGCCGGCGGGATCGACCGCGTATAATTTCTCCGCCCGCGGCCCGATCCTCCCGCTTGCCGCCAAGATGCTTGCGCTGACCCCGATCGCGCCGTTCCGACCGCGCCGCTGGACCGGCGCGATCCTGCCCGATGATGTCTCGGTCGGCCTGCGCGTGCTCGAAGCCCATAATCGCCCGGTATCGGCCGTCGCCGACCAGTTCGAGGTGCGCGACGTCGCCCAGGTCGATGTGACCCTCGACCGCGACCGCTCGCTGACCTTGCTGTTCGATCCCGAGCATGCCCTCGACGAGCGCATCGCGATGGAGCAATTTACCACTTGAGGGTTGCGAATCGCATTTCGCTGCGTCATAGGCGCGGGCGTCCGCTTTGGACCGCTCCCCGATAGCTCAGCGGTAGAGTAGGTGACTGTTAATCACTTGGTCGTTCGTTCGAATCGAACTCGGGGAGCCATTTTTTCCGCGTGATGCCAGCGCGAGGCCAGACCGCCTCCAAAATGGCGGCAACCGCAAGCTATCGGCAGCAAAGACAATGCTATCGGTTTTCCGCGAATGGAGAAGCCGTGTGCGTCAGATTGTCTATTTCAGTACCGCCGAAAGCCGTCAGGACGCGATTGTCACCGCAGGGATTCTCGCCGTCTCGCGCGAGCGCAACCTGCGGGACAGCGTCTCCGGCTTGCTCATCGCCGGTGGCCATCGCTACCTCCAGGTGATCGAAGGCCCGCCCCCCGCGATCGACCTGTTGATGACCCGGATCCGCCGCGACGAGCGTCATGTCGGGGTCACCGTGCTGATCGACCGGCGGATCGAGCAGCGCAGCTTCGCGGGCTGGTCGATGGCCTATAGCGCCGAGCCCGAGCTCGACGAATTCGCCACCTTCCGCGATCTCGCGGGCGTGATGCGCGCCCATATCGCCGATCGCAAATTGCTCGATCAACTCGATTGCTTCGCCCGCACCTTCGCCACCTCGCCGCTCAAGATCGACGCCGCGCCGTGGAAAATGGTGCTCTGCGATCCGGTCGATCATGCCGCCGACCTAGCCGTCGATCGCCGCCATTAGGCTCGCATTGCCGCCCGCCGCAGTGGTGTCGATGCAGGTCACCCGCTCGGTCGCGAAGCGCGCGACATAATGCGGCCCGCCGGCCTTTGGCCCGGTTCCTGACAATCCCTCGCCGCCGAATGGCTGGCTTTCGACCACCGCGCCGATCTGGTTGCGGTTGACATAGATATTGCCGACCCGCGCGGTCGCCTCGATCAGCTCGCGGACGCTGTCGATCCGGCTTTGCAGCCCCAGCGTCAGCCCGAAGCCGCTGGCATTGATCTCCTCGATCACCGCGCTTAGTCCCCCGCTCTTCCAGCGAATGACATGCAGGATCGGCCCGAAATTCTCCTGCTTGAGCTGGGCCAGCGATCCGATCTCATAGATTGCCGGCGCGACGAAACTCCCCTTCGACGCCGCCTTCGGAAGCTCGAGC
>JAJAZM010000150.1 GCA_026785645.1 Sphingomonas bacterium
CCACTGCGGCGCCAAGCGCGCCGGCCGTGATCGTCCCGTTCATCGAAATCACGCGCGACAGGTCGGTCGCCTCGATATTGTTGAGCACCGCAAAATTGCCGACCCCGAGGAAGCGTGCGGTGGTGTTCTCGTTCTGGAAGGAGATCGGCACCCCGTTGGCCGTGGCATTGTCGGTCGGCACCCAGTTGATCACCGTCTGCGGCGCGGTGACCGCGATGGTGGTGGTTCCCGAGCCGTTCGTGATCGTGGTCGCCGCCCCGTTAGTGGGCGTTCCAACGCCGAGGAAGCTCTGCGCCGCCGCCGGGCTTGCGCCAACGACGAGGACGGTAGCGAGCGCGAGGATCGAGCAACTGGTGCGGGCGCGGCGCGAAGGAAGCGAAAGGGAACGCATCATGACCTCCAGGGGAGCAAGCGGGTGGTAAGGGTGAGCAGGAAGCGCGGACTGCCGCGGCGATCGTCGATCCCGGCTTTTTCGAGCGGGACCGCAACCGCGGCGTCGATCGACAGCCGATCGTCGAGCCCGGCGCGAAGACCGCCGCCGGCCGATTTGAGATGCTCGGGGTCACCGTCCGTCTTCTTGTTCCACACCCAGACGGCGTCGCCGAACACATAGGGCTGGACCAGCAGGCGCGAGCGTTTGAACGGGGATAGCCGGGGGCCGCGCAATTCGACCGTCGCGCCGGCCCCGCTGTCGCCGGTCAAGGTCGCCGGATCGTAACCGCGCCCGACGGTATAATTGCCGGCGGTGAACTCCTCGAAGCTGAGCAGCGGATCGAACCCGATCTGGGCGCGGGGCGCGACCGCCACCGCGAGCGAATCGCCAAGCGCGAATTCGCCAAAAGCATTGAACCGCACCAGCGCTCCGGTCGCGCGGCCATCGGCGCGGCTTGGCGGGGTCGCGCCCGGGTCGCGCGAATTGTCGGTCGCACCGAGGATATCCAACCCCTTGCGCAACTCGATCCCGCCGCCGATCTTCCATTTCGGGCGTCGCGACTTGAGATCGATTGCGTCGAAATCGGCCCGCAGGAACGCCACCCGCAGATGATCGCGCGTCAGCGGCCCGATGAAATCGACCTTCTGGTCGACAAAGTCGAGGCCGCCGCCAATGTTCAGGTTGTGCGACTGGGTGCGGATCATCGGATAGCTCAGCCCGAGCGTGGCGAACAACGTCCGCGCCTTGATCGCCGGATCGCCCGGATTGCGGTCGATCGACGGCTTGGTCCAGGCGTAGGTGAATTGCCCGCTGACCGTCAGCCCTTCGTTGCCCGGGCGAAAGCTGTGCCCGACCTGGACGATCTGCTGTTCCTTGAAGTCGAGCGTCGAATAGACCGAGACGAAGGTCGAATCGCCAAGGCCGGTCAGGCCATAGGCTTGCCCGCGCAGCTGCCCGCCCCAGCGGCCGGTCTCGCTCGCCGCCAGATTCTGGACGATGGCGTCGAGCGCATAGGGCTGGCGGATGACCGACACTTCGCCGATCAGCTCGCCGGGCGCGGTCCCCGCCGGCTTGAGCGTCAGCTGGACGTTATAGCCGGGGATATCGCGCGCCAGCAGGAGATAGCGCTCGGCGCGATTGCGGTCGAATATTTCATCTTCGGTCAGCTTGGACAGATAACCCGCCAACTTGGCCTCGGCTCCGCCGGTCTGGCCGCGCGCGCGGATGGTCGTCACCCGGGCGTAAAGCACCTCGAGCCGGACGATCCCGTTCTCGATTCGCTGGGTCGGCACCTGGACCGCGGCGAGATAGCCCTTGTCGCGCAAATAGGTCGCGGCGCGGTCGCGGATTTCGCAGATGATCGACACCGGCTGGTCGGTCCCGGCATATTCGGCCCAGGTGCGGCGCATCTCGCCGGCCGATGCGCCCTTGAGATTATTGAACTGGACGTCGGCCAGCTTGACCCGGACATCGGCGAATTCGGGATTGGCCAGCGGGCACGGCGATCGCTCGACCCCGCCGACGATATTGAGGGTCGATTTGGGCGGCGCGCTGTTCGGCTGCGGCCTGGTCAATTCGTCGCGGGTCGGCGCGACCGACTGGGCGAATGCCGGCGCAGACGCCAACAATCCGGTACCGGCGGTTACTACCCCCAACGCGGAAAAAAACTGCCGAGCCCCCAATGCACGATCCCCCAATCATGGACGCACATATCGGCTCGGCCAAGAACGACTCGCCTAAATGCGCGTTAACATTGGTGAAACCATAATTAACCTGAGTCAATCGCATGGAGCACCCGGCAGGCGTCCCAATCGGGGATTTCAATCGGCCGGCCGCGCGGCGGTTCAGCTGGCCCTTCGCTCGACCCCGGCAAGGCATTCGGCGACCCATCGTGCTGCGACGAGCGCGCTGAGGTCGGTCGGGTCGAGCGGCGGATCCCATTCGGTGAGGTCGATCAGCCTGACCCGCGGGTCGGCGGCGAGCAAGCGGGTGGCGGCGAAGAAGTCGCTTGCGCTCATGCCCCCGGGTCGAGCGCCCGGCGCGCCGGGGAACTGGGCGCGGTCGATCACGTCGATATCGCAATCGACCACGATCGCCGCGCAATGCGCAACATGTGCCAGCGCTTGCACCATCGCCGCTCCGATCCCGGCTTGGCGAACTTGGCCGATGGTCATCACCAGATGCCCGCCGTCGATTGCGTCGCGGTGCATCGCCGCACTGTTGGCAAAGGGCGCGAGGCCGATCTGGGCGATATTGCGTCCCGGCAAACCATCCTCGCGTAATGCCCGAACCGGGTTTCCGTTGCCCAGACCGTCGCCGGTATCGCGCAAGTCGAAATGGGCGTCGAGCGTGATCAGCCCAATCTGATCGAGCGGCAGCCCCAGCGCGTGGACGCCGGGCCGGGTAACCGCATTGTTGCCGCCGATGAGCAGGGTCAAAGAGTGCCGCGCCACCGATCCCGCACAGGCATTGCGGATGGGGCCGGTCGCTTGCTCGATGGTCAATCCGTCGATGTGCACGTCGCCATGATCGGCGATCACGCTGGCCAGCTCGCGCCCCTCCTCGATGTCGTAGCGCCCGATCCGCTTCAGCGTCGCCCGCAGCAGTGCGGGGGCAAGGTCGCACCGCCCCGGCGTGACCGATCCCGCCGCCAACGGCGCACCGACCAGCCCTACCGGGGCGTCAATCGCCTCGGGGTCATCGGCGACGACCAGCAGGTCGGCAAGATTGGGCCAGCTCATGCTTGACGACTAGCATCAGCGCCGCCCATTGCCACGCCTCATGTGGGACCGC
>JAJAZM010000151.1 GCA_026785645.1 Sphingomonas bacterium
AGATAAGATATCTTAGAGCCGTGGAAGACCACCACGTTGATAGGCCGGGTGTGGAAGTGCGGTAACGCATGAAGCTAACCGGTCCTAATTGCTCTATTCGCGCTTGAGAATTCCACCATCATCGACAGCCTTGCTGTTCATGAGGGTTTGGTTCTCGGCTAGATGCCCAAGAATAATGGTCTTTCGATTTCTAGAACTTGATTTTGCGCCGTCACCATAGCTTGGTGACCATAGCGTCTGTGACCCACCCGATCCCATCCCGAACTCGGCCGTGAAACCAGACTGCGCCGATGGTACTTCAGCTTAAGCTGCGGAAGAGTAGGTCGTCGCCAGGCTTTGCTGGCGGCGTAGAATCAAGAACCCATTCGCAATATACGAAAAAGGCCGCTGTTGGGGTATCCCCGGCGGCGGCCTTTTTTGATTAAGGTTGGCCGACGTCCAGCACGCATGAAGCGTGTCGGCACTCTGGCCAGTTAATTGGTGGCGCGGGATGGAGCAGCCCGGTAGCTCGTCAGGCTCATAACCTGAAGGTCGTAGGTTCAAATCCTACTCCCGCAACCAACAAAAAACCCGCTTTCGAGCGGGTTTTTTTGTGTCCGGTGAAGATCAGCTATCTGCGCGAGCCGTCGACTGCTGGGATCGACAAGGCAATGCCCCGAGCAGGGCCACTTCGCCACAAACATGCGCTTACTACCCGCCGAGCCGATCATTCTCGCTTGGCTCACTGGCGCAGGGGGCACCTATCGGCGGGCGGCGATCTTGCTTGCGAGCACCGGCGACGGCCCGTTGACCAACGGCTTGGCGCCGTCACCGAGGATGATGAATGCCGCCCAGTAGAAGGGGTGCGAGGTTTGCGCATCGTCCATCAGCCCGCGCTGTGCGCCGGCTAGCGCATCGGCCAGCGGCTGGCCCGGCTTGGCCTCGATCAATCCCGAAATGAGCCGCTTGGTCGCGTTATAGCTATCGGGTACCGCCCAGTGGCTGGCGATCACCGAGCGCGCACCGGCGCCGATGAAGGCGCGGACCAGCCCGTCGAGCGCATAATTGCCGCCGGTCATGACGCCTGCCTCGCGCGACGCGCTGGCGGAGGCCGCGCCGGCGGTATCGCACGCCGACAGGATGACCACGTCGGCGTCGAGCTTGAGCTCGAAAATCTCGCGGAAGCTGAGCAATCCGTCCGATCCGGGACCGCCGAACGACGTCACCAGCGCCGGCCGCGGCGGGCAATCGGGGCGCGGCGCCGTGACCAGGCCATGGGTCGCAAAATGCAGGATCCGATACTTGTCGAGCTGATCGTCCTTGAGCAACGCAGTGTCGGTGAACGCCGCTCCGGTCATCAGCTTGCTGTTAGCCGGGCCGAAGATAGTGCTCGCCAGCAGCAGCTCGGCGGAGGAGATTGGCGACTGCCAGGTCTGTACCGGCCAGTCGCAGTCGTCGGCCACCGCCGCCACCGGCTTGATCGTCACCGGGGCATTGTCGCCCAGTCCGAGATACGCACCGCGCGCGCGGCTCGGGGCGATGGCGCGGACATCGAGGAAGCTTCGCGGGCTGACCGAGATCGAGATTTGGCGACCACGGCCGAGCCAGTCGACCCCGCGCATGTCGAACGCATCGGCCTTGGGCAGCTTGAGCCGCGCCTGATAAGCGTCGAGCCCGCCTTGCTTGGAGATTAGCAGGTACGGCGGCAGCTGGAGCATCGGCCCGTCGGGTTCGAACACCAGATGCTTCAGGCCCTGCACCTCGCCGTCGATCGCGCCAAACAGTTCGAGGTAGAGCGAGCGCGCATTGCCCACGTCGAATTCATCGGTGACGGCTTCATTGCCCTCCATCCGCACGATGCTGCGACGGATTTGCGATACCTTGTCGGCCATCATGTTGCGGGTCGGGGTCAAGCGCATCGCGCGCGCCGATCCCTTGGTCGAGAACACCGCATAAAGTCGGTCGCCGACCGCCATCATCTTGTAATAGCCCTCGCCATCACGAAGCGCGGCCTGGACGTCGGCAAGGTTGGTCTGCTGCGGTGCCAGCACCTTGTACCGCGGATAGGCAGCCAGTTGCGACTGCAGGCTGGTCTGGTCGGCGCGCATCTGGTCGAGACTTGTCCTGGTTGCGGCGAGCGACTGGATATCTGCCGCCGTCGGCGCTTTCCTCGCCGCAAGGTCGCTCAGCTCGCCCTCGGTCCGCGCAATCTCGCGAGTCCGCGCGACCGCCAGCCGGAACAGCGACGACGCTTCGCCATCGCCTTCGGACAATTGCCGGGCAAGCACCGCCTGGGTCTGCGCCACGCCGGGCCGCGCCAGCGACTGCGATGCGCGGAACATCAGCGCCGCCGAGTCGGCCGAGCCGTCTTTCGCGAGCATTTCGAAATAGGGGGTAAGCAAGTCGCGAAGCGCGATCCCGCTGTCGGGGATCGATGCGCTCTGGTCGACCACCTCGGCGTATAACGTGCGCGCAGCGGGGATATCGCCACGCCGCGCGAGGAAGCCGGCCTTGCGTGCCCGCGACGCCAGCAGCATCGGCGAATCGGGGAAGTTCTTGCCGAGCATCGCGATCGCTGCATCATAAGCACCAAGCGCCGAACTCTTGTCGCCCGACGCTTCTGCAACAAGCGCGCGCTCGACGTCGATATCGGCCATCAGCCAGCCGGCCGAGGTCAATTTGCCATCGCGCACCTTCGACAATTTCTCGCCGGCCTTGGCCAGATCTTCGCGCGCCTGGTCGAGCTTGCCGGTCTTGCGATGCGCGATCCCCGACAATTGCAGCGCCTGCGCGTCGAGCACTGCGGCGCGTTCCGCCGGACGAAGCCCATTGTCGATATTGGTCTGTTTGTAGGCACCGCTTTCGCGGTTGATCTCGTCGGCCAGCGGAAGCGTGATCAGCCCTGTCCGCAGATCCTCATCCTCGGTCGATGCGATTGTCGCGACGGGCTTGGCGAGCTCGGCCAGCGCGGCCTCTGCCTGGCGCTGGTTGAGCTGGTTGATCGTCCGGAAATTGCGGATCAGGCGCTGCAGTACGGGATCGGTCCGCGGCGCCTTCGCTTCGGCCTGCGCAAACAGTCGGAGCGCGGCGTCGAAATTGCTCAGATTGGATTGCTGCAGCCCCTGGTTGGCGAGCGCCTCGGCAAAGGCCACATTATCATTGCGATCGCGTAGCGCGAGTGTTTCGAAAAACTGGTCGGACTGGGCGAACTGGCCGCCATTGTTGAGTGCATAAGCCTCGATCCGCGCCGCTGCGGGATCGAGCGATCCAGCCTGGGTCCGAGCGAAGGCGGCGGCGTCGCTGACCTCGGTCGTGGCAACCCGCATCGCGCCGGTCTGCGGCTTGTTGCTGACCACCGACGCAAGCGCGAAGCGAAGTGCGGGATCATAGCCCGCCAAGCCTTCGACAAAGTAGGTGGTTTTGCCGCGGGTCAGTGAATAGCGCTTGTAATCAAGCTTTGCAGCCTCGTCGCGGCAGGTCAGGCTGGTCGCCGGTCCAGCGCCCTCGACGGTGACGCTCGATGCGGCGCCGCAGGTCAAGGTACCGGTCTTGATCACGCCCGGCTCGCGCGCCGGATCAACCGTCCGGCGGACCGCCAGCAGGCTACCGACCGCACTCGATGCATCGCGGCAGGTAAGGACATAGGCGCGGTCGAAAATCCCGCTCAGCCGCGTATCGGTGGCGCGCGACTGGGCGGTGCACATCACCCCCGCGTCGCCGAGCCGGAAGCTGGTACGATTGGCGATCGGGAGGACGCTCGCGCCGATCGCCGGTGCAACAATGCCGACGGCCGAAGCCAGCAGGAGGATCCGGGTGGTGATTGCCAACGAACGAGTCACTTGCCGTCTCCCTGTTTGGCCTTGGCCTTCTTTTTCTCTTCGTCTTCCTCGTCGTCGTCGGGCGACCCGAACAGCGACGGATTGCCCGCGCCGGAAACCGGGTCGTCGATATCGCCTGACTGGCTCAGCGGCCGCGAGTCGAACAAGGGGTTCGGCGGCGAGATCGGACTCGACCGATCGTCCGCGTCGCCACTTTCGCCATCGTCGATGTCGCCCTCGTTGCCGAACAATCCGTCGCCGAGCCCGCTATTGTCGGACAGTTGGACGTCGGTGCTGACCACAGTGTCGACCCGCGGCGGCGGCGGCGGCGGCGGCGGCGGCGGCGGCGGCGCAACGGAACACGGCCCGACCAGCGCACAGC
>JAJAZM010000152.1 GCA_026785645.1 Sphingomonas bacterium
CGCCAAGGCGGTATTGTTGAGCGTGTGCGCGAACCGCACTTTGCCGTCGGCATCGCGATAGCGAAGGTTGGCCCGCCGCGCCTGCCAGTCGTGCAGCGTCGAGCAGCTGTGAGTCTCGCGATACTTGCCAAGACTCGGCACCCAGCTTTCGATATCGTTCATCCGATATTTGCCCAGCCCCATGTCGCCGGTCGAGGTCTCGATCACCTGGTATGGAATCTCCATCAGGTTCAGCAGCCGCTCGGCCTGCGCCAGCAATTTGGCGTGCCATGTCGCGCTGACCGCCTCGTCGGCCTCGCACATCACCCATTGCTCGACCTTGAGGAATTGGTGGACGCGCAGCAGCCCGCGCACATCCTTGCCCGCGCTCCCCGCCTCGCGCCGGAAGCAGGGCGAGAAGCCGGCGTAGAGCATCGGCATTTTCGCTGCCTCGACGATCTCGCCCGAATGAAGGCTGGTCAGCGCGACCTCGGCGGTTCCGGCCAGCCATGCGTCGTCATTGGGTAGCGCATAGGTTTCGTCGACATGGCCGGGAAATTGCCCTTGGTTCAGAAACGCTTGCTCGCGCGCGATTGCCGGGACCGTGATCGGGGTGAACCCGGCACCCGCAATCTGCTCCAATGCCCAGCCCATCAGCTTGGTCTCGAGCAATGCCAGCCGTCCCTTCAGGCAATAGGTGCGCGATCCCGACACCTGGACGATGCGGCTCAGTTCGGCCCAGTCATTCTTCTCTATCAGCGCGACATGGTCGAGCGGTTCGAAGTTGAATTGCGGCACTTCGCCCTCGGTGCGGATGACGACATTGCTGTCTTCATTGGGCCCGACCGGCGCGCCATCCCACGGGATCCCGGGCAGCTTGAGCATCAGCGTCTTGAGTGCGGCATCCTTCTCGCCAAGCTGGACCTCGAGTTCGCTCGCCTTCGCGCCAGCCGCTTTGGCCTCGGCGCCAAGCGCGGCTTTTTCCTCGGGGGCCGAATCCTTGAACCGCGCACTGATCGCGTTGCGGCTGGCGCGAAGCGTGTCGATCTCGGTCTTTAACCCCCGCGCCTCGCCGTCGAGCGCGAGCAACGCGTCGAGGTCGAGACTGACACCCTTGACGGCGATCGCCTGGTCGACGGTGGCCCGGTTGGCCTTGATGAAATTGATGTCCAGCATGGGCATGCCCTGCGATAATCCCGCGCCCGGTGCAACTCCCTCGCCTTGCCCAGATCTATTCGCTAACGAAGCGCCTCAACTCTTGGGGAGCCCCTATGCCATCCGGCCTGATCGCCTTGCTCGACGATGTCGCGATGATCGCCAAGCTGGCTTCGGCCAGCCTCGACGACATCGGTGCCGCAACCCTCAAGGCTGGCGCCAAATCCGCCGGCGTGGTGATCGACGATACGGCGGTCACCCCGCGATACGTCTCCGGACTTCACCCCGACCGCGAACTTCCGATCATCTGGAAGATCATGCTCGGCAGCCTCAAGAACAAATTATTCTTCCTTCTGCCCGGCGCGATCGGCCTGTCCTATTTCTTGCCGGTGCTGATCACCCCGCTGTTGATGATCGGCGGCGCCTATCTGGCATTCGAGGCGACCGAGAAGATCATTGAGGTGGTGACCGGCGACCATCATGACGACAAGGAACTCGCCGAGGTGGAGGATGCCACCGAGCTTGAAGCGCGACAGGTCAGCGGCGCGGTCCGCACCGACTTCATCCTGTCGGCCGAGATCATGGCGATTGCCCTCAACGAACTCGACTCATTGTCGATCGGCGAGCAGTCTGTCGCGCTCGCTCTGGTCGCGATCGCGGTGACCATGGGCGTCTATGGCACGGTCGCGCTGATCGTGAAGCTCGACGATATCGGGCTGCACATGGCGGAACGACGCACCTCGAGCATTGCCAAGGGCTTCGGCCGGTTACTCGTCCGTTCGGTGCCCAGCTTGCTGAGTTCGCTGTCGACCATCGGCACCGCAGCGATGCTGTGGGTCGGCGGCGGGATCCTGCTTCACGGGGTGGAGGAATTGGGCGCCGAGACCTTCCCCCACTTCGTCCACGATCTGTCGGCCAAGATCGCCTCGGCGTTCGGCCCGCTGGCGCCGGTGATCGACTGGATTTCCAACGCCATCGGCGCGGCGATCGTCGGCGCGCTGGTCGGGGTCGTGCTGGTCGCGATCGTCCGCCAGTTCACCAAGCATCCCGAAGAATTGATCGTCGACTGACCATGGGCGCGGGGTTGCTCGTCTTCGTCGGTGGTGGGCTTGGTGCCTTGCTCCGCTACCTTGCCGGACTGCTCGCCCAGGGGCCGCTGACCACGCTGGCCATCAATGTTCTTGGCAGTTTTGCGATCGGCTTGCTGGTTGCGGTCCCGTCCGGTCCGCTGCGGCTGTTCCTGGCAGTCGGACTGCTCGGCGGATTCACGACCTTCTCCGCCTTCAGCCTCGACGCCGTGCAGCTGTGGCAACGCGGTGAGGCCGGGATGGCGCTGGCTTACGTCCTTGGCACGACCGCCTTGTCGCTGGCTGCAGTCGCCGCCGCCGCATGGCTGGTGCGGTCTTAATCGACCAATGCTTTAGTCAAAATGCAGCCGCCGATAGCTGCCACGAAAGTATAGCAACGGGTCGAGGCCGGCGTCGAACCGCGCCTTGAGCACATGGCCGATCAGCATGTGATGGTCGCCGGCGTCATGGATCGCGTGAACCTCGCACTCGAACACGCTGAGCGACTGGTCGAGCACCGGCGCGCCATATTCGCCCGGCGACCAGTCGTTGGGGCCGAACCGGTCCTCGTGCCGCGTGGCGAAGCGAATCGATGCCGGCTGCTGTTCGGTCTGGAGCACGTTGACCGCGAAATGGCTCGCCCCGACCATCGCCGCCGCGCTCGCCGCGGTCTTGCCGATGCACACCAGCAGCAAGGGCGGATCGAGGCTGACCGAGGTGAAACTGTTGGCGGTCAGCCCGACCGGCTCGCTATCGGGGCCGATGCAGGTCACCACCGTCACCCCGGTCGCGAAACAGCCCAAGGCGTCGCGCAATGTCCTGGGATCGGATCCGGTTCGATATTCGCGCGATGGTGGGGCAGGGGCGTCGGACATGCCAACGCTATAGCGGCCCCGCCAGCGCCTTCAATCCGGCCCCGCTAGTTGCTTTAATCCGGATAGGTCGAGCGCCTCCAGCTCGGCCGCCACCGCCTCGAGCGAATCGGCGACGAAATACAGCGGCTGGAAGCGGTCGTTGCGATACGGGGTGTTGGCGGCGTCCCTGAGGGTGAAGCGCGGGCGCGGCACGTCGGCCTCCAGCGCGTGCATTGCTTCGCCAAAGCTCGACGCCAGCCCGGCGCCGAGGATCTTCACGTCGCCGCCCTCGCGCGCCAGCCCGAATTCGACGCTGTGCCAATACAGCCGCGCGATGGCATCGCCTTGCCCCGCCGCAATCGCCTCCACGCCCAGCCTGCCAAGCGCTTCCATCAGCCGCCCGATCGCCGGGCAGCCAAGCATCGGTACATGACCGAAAATGTCGTGGAAGCAGTCGGGCTCCTCGAGATAATCGAGGCTGTCGGCCGAGCGGATGAAATTGCCGATCGGGAATTTGCGCTCGCCAAGCATCGCGAAGAACGCCGCATCGGGCACGATCCCCGCGACCGACACCAATTCCCAACCGGACAATGGGGTCAGCCTGGCATTCAATGCTCCAAGCTCCGGGATCCCCGGCGAATCCAGCCCCAGCAACGGGATCCCCGCAAGGAACGGCGACACAATCCGCGCCCCCAGATACGGCACCTGCCGCGCGAACAGCCTATCCCACACCCGATGTTCGTCAGGCGTAAAATGCCCCCAATCCTGCGGCACGACATAGTCCTGCCAGCGGCTCGGCTGGCAAGAGGTCGGATGGTCAACCGCAGTGGCAAAGTCAGGCTGGAACATCGTCATTTCCTTTGGGCAATAAAAAACCCCGCCGGAGCGAGGGGCTCGGGCGGGGCGGCGGACGGGCCGGAGCGGGACGCGCTCAGCCGATCGCAACCGCCTCGATATAATAGAGGGTCACCAACGCATCGTGGCGGCAGGGGCGGATCGTCATATTCATCGACCCTGCTTATCGCGTTCGCCGCCTGAACGCCAGATGAGGCGCGCCAATGCTCGATGTTCAGGCGGTTCGCATTCATCCGCCCACCCGGCTAGAGCGCGGCCATGCCCGCTCCCCGCCCTTACGACGCGATCATCATTGGCGCCGGTGCTGCTGGCCTCTATTGCGCCGCCATCGCCGGGCAGCGCGGGCGCAACATCCTGCTGATCGACCATTTGCCCAGTCCCGGCGCGAAGATCCTCATCTCGGGCGGAGGGCGGTGCAATTTCACCAACATCGGCGCCACGGCCGACAATTTCCTCTCCGCCAACCCGCATTTCGCCAAGTCCGCGCTGCGCCGCCACACCCCCGCCGATTTCATCGCGATGGTCGACCGGCACGCCATCGCCTGGCACGAAAAGACCCTCGGCCAACTCTTCTGCGACGGTTCGGCGAAACAGATCGTCGCGATGCTGCTCGACGAATGCGCCACGGGAAGGGTCGACATGCAATTCGGCCAACCGGCCACGGTCGAACATCGCGACGGCATGTTCCAAGTGCATCATGCCAGCGCCCCGCGCCTCGTCCTCGCCACCGGCGGCTTGTCGATCCCCAAGCTCGGCGCGACCAGTTTCGCCTATGACATCGCCCGCCGTTTCGGCCTCAAGATCGTCGAGCCGCGCCCGGCGCTGGTGCCGCTGACCCTGTCGGGCGGGGAGGCGTTGTTCAGCAATCTTGCGGGGGTCTCGGCCGAGGTCGTCGCTCGCTCCGGCCAGGGCAGCTTTCGCGAAGCCGCCTTGTTCACCCACCGCGGCCTGTCGGGCCCGGCGATCCTCCAGATCTCGTCATACTGGCGCAATGGCGATCCGGTCGCGGTCGACTTCCTCCCCGACTCCGCCTCGGGCTGGCTCCGCGCTGCCAAGCGCGCCGAGCCCCGCAACACGCTCCGCCGCCTGCTCGCCCGCCAGCTTCCCGCCAGATTAGCTGACACTCTTGCCGACCAGGTCGATCTGGAAACCGAATTCGCCAACCTCCCCGATCGTGCGCTCGATGCCGCCGAAGCCCGCCTCGCCAATTGGGGCTTCACCCCCAACGGCAGCGAAGGCTTTGCCAAGGCCGAGGTCACCATCGGCGGGATCAGCACCGCCGAACTCTCCTCGCAGACGATGGAATCGAAGCGCCTCCCTGGGCTCTACGCAATCGGCGAGGCGGTCGATGTCACCGGCTGGCTCGGCGGCTATAATTTCCAATGGGCGTGGTCGAGCGGCCATGCCGCGGCGCAAGTCCTATAGCTCAGCGCGTTCTCGGCTGCCCGGTCTCGACGATCTCCGACACGTCGCGCATCAGCTTGAGATAGGCGGCGCGCTGGCACGATTCGGCCGCGCACTCCCCGCGCCGGACGACGAAGCTGCTTCGCGATCGTTCTAGCGCGGCGCGCTTGGGCGCATCGCCATAGCGCCACGATTGTCCGTAAAACGCCATCACGAACTGGTCGAGCGAGGCGAGATCGGTGGCCGTTCTCGGCGCCGTTGAAGTCGGCTTGGCCGCGGCTTTCGCCTGGCGAGCCGCTGCTGGCGACACCGGCGGGGGTGCCGCGCTCGGCGCGGGCGCTGCCGCCGCCGTCGATCGCTCCGCCACCTTGACCGGCACCCGCCGGGACCGGGCTGTCGTTGCCGGTCCAGGCTCGACGGTCGCAACGCGTCCCGGCTTGATCGGCTTCGGCTCGACCTTCGCCACCCGCACCGGCGTCGCCGGCCTGGGCTCGATCTTCGCCATCTCCACCTTTGCGGGCGGCTCGGGTGTGTCGGCAGGTTCGATCGGTGCGGCCTTTGCGACCCCCCGCTCGACCCTGTCTCCGCTCGGCGGCGCGACGTTCGCCCGGGTCGGCTTGGCGACTGGCGCCGGTCGCCCCCCCGCCACCGGTGGATCGACCCGTCTGGCGGGCTCGGGCCTTGGCGTCGGGGTCAGCAGCCAGGCGCTTACTGCGGCCAGCCCGAGTGCGCCCGCAACCACCCCGGCGCCGATCTTCCGATTCGGGATTGCCGCCGCCGCTGCCGCCTCGCGCTCGCGCCGCCGGTCCCAGTCATGATGATTGCGCCGGTCGAAATCGCCAAGCACCTTGAACGCGGCGATGATCGTTTGCGCCCGTTCTACCGCCGCCGGATCGGGATTCCGGTCGGGATGATATTCGCGCATCAGTGCCAGATAGGCCGCCCGGATCGCCGCCGCATTGGCGGTCGAAGGCACGCCCAGTGTGGCATAATGGTCGGGCGTCATCGGCTCACCGCGCCGCCAGCCGGTCGATCGCCCCCGCCAATGCCACATCGCGTGTCGTCACCCCGCCCTGGTCATGGCTGGTCAGACGGAAATCGACCCGGTTCCACGCGCTCGTGAATTCGGGATGATGATCGTGCTTCTCGGCATGCATCGCCACCCGGGACAAAAAAGCAAACGCCTCCGAAAAATCGGCAAAGTGAAAGCTACGCTCCAGCGCCTTGCCATCCGCGCTCGCCGCCCACCCATCGGGAATATCCATAATGCTCCCATAACCGTCATTGCGAGCGAAGCGAAGCAATCCAGCGGCGCGACGGGATGCCAGTCTTCGCGCCCTCCCTGTCTCCTTTGCGCCTTCGCGTGAACCAAACTTCCTTCCGCCTCGCCCCAAAACCTTGAAAACCACGCCCCACCGGCGCAGAGGGTCGCCAACCTTGAGGAGAGCGCCCATGTCCACCACTGCCCCCGCCCTACCAGCAGAGACCGGCACGCTCGGCCCGCTTGGCCTCGAGAATCCGATGGGAACCGACGGCTTTGAGTTCGTCGAATATGCTGCCCCCGATTCGGCGCTGCTGCGCGACTTGTTCACCCGCATGGGCTTTCCCGCGGTCGCCCGTCACAAGCGGAAAGACGTCACCCTCCACCGCCAAGGCGACATCAACTTCATCATCAATGCCGAGCCCGAC
>JAJAZM010000153.1 GCA_026785645.1 Sphingomonas bacterium
GCGGCTGCCCTACGGGTTGAAGGAAATTCCACCCGAAATCGCGCCCGGATCGACCACTGCTTATTACCAGCCGGGAAGCCCCGAAGCCGGGGTTGCGGGCAATTATTATGTCAACACCTCGAAGCTCGATCAGCGCCCGCTGTGGGAATTGCCCGCGCTGACGGTGCATGAGGCGGTGCCCGGCCATCATATGCAGATCGCCACTCAGCAGGAATTGGAGATGCCGGCGTGGCGCAAGGCGACGTCTCAATACACCGCCTTCGTCGAGGGCTGGGCGCTCTATTCAGAGCGGCTCGGGATCGAGATGGGGATTTACGACACGCCGCAAAAGGACATGGGGCGGCTAAGCTATGAAATGTGGCGCGCGTGCCGGCTGGTGGTCGACACCGGACTTCATTCGAAGGGCTGGAGCAAGGAGCAAGCGGTCGCGTTCATGAAGGACAATAGCGCGCTGACCGACGCCAATATCGACGCCGAGGTCAATCGCTACATCTCCAACCCGGGACAGGCGCTGGCGTACAAATTGGGCGAGCTCAAGATCCGCGAGCTTCGCGCCCGGTCGGAGAAAGCGCTTGGGCCGAAGTTCGATCTGCGCCGCTTTCACGATGCGGTGCTCGGGCAGGGCGCGGTGCCGCTGGACGTGCTCGACGGGCAGATCACCCGCTGGATCGAAGCGGAGCGAAAACGCGCTTAACGGCGCGGCGTGGTGTCACCGGCGACCTGCTCGCGACGCTCGTCAAACGCCTGCTTGGTGAGCTGGCTGACGCAGCCGGTGAAGCCGCCCGGGCCGACCGGCGAACAGCTGTTGGTGCCGGTCGCTCCGACGGTCTCGAAGGTTCGGGCGCGGGCGGCCCATGACTGGCGTGACTGGAGCGAACCGCCCTGGCGAAGCCGCTCTGGGATGCGGTAGCGCTCGGTTTCGGGCTTGCGCGCGCAGACCACGATTTCGTCGTCGGTCGAACGCGGGCAGGGATCGGTGCCGTAGACGATGATTTCGCTGACCTTGCCATTTTGCGCCAGCGACGGTGCGGCGGGGGCGACCAGCGCTGCGAGGCCGAGCGCGACAGCTCCGAAGCTCAGGGGCAGTTTCGACATCGGTACGATCCTTTCAACCAAGATAAAGGCTCAGCGGCCCCCAAGTTCCTCAAATCCGCTTCGACAGGCTGATCGCCACCCTGCATCCAGCACGGATCGCCGCAGTTAGCAGCGGATAGCCGGCGGCATTGGCGGCACCGAGCGAGCGCGCGGTCTCGCGATGCTCGAGCTCGTCCGCGCGGAAGTCGGCAATGTCGGCGGAAAGCTCAGGATCGCTGTCGCCGAGCTCGTCGATCTGGGCGGCATAATGAAGGTCGATCTCAGTCTCGACCGCCTCGGTGCAGGCCATCGCCGCTTCCTCGGACATCAAGGCGGTCGCCGCCCCGAGCATGAAGCCGGCGACATTCCATATCGGCTGGAGCGCTGTCGGGCGCACCTTGCGCTCCGCCAACAGCGCATCGAAACGGTCGAGGTGGCGCTGCTCCTGCCGCGCCATGCGGGCGATCTGGTGCGCGGCGTGCGACCCCTTGGCAAGCACCGCCAACTGCCCGGCATAAATCCGGGTTGCGCCATATTCGCCGGCCTGGTTGACCCGCAACATGCGGTCGGTATTGGTTCGGGGATCGCCCGGGCGCCATCCGTCGGTCATGGGCGGGCCCGCCTTAGCAACACCGCGATAGCCACCGCCGAGCCGAGTGAAATGAGCGCATTCCACCCCGCCATGCTGACCCCGAGGAAGGAAAACTGGACCTGGTCGCAGCGGATCAGTGGGACGTTCATGATTTCGTCGAGGGTCAGCGCGCCGCCGGTCGAGCAGCGGGTGAGACCTTCCCACCATCTATATTCGACCCCGGCATGAAATATTCCGATCGCGCCCGACACCGCAATTGCGATGGCGGCAAGGGCGGTCAGCAGGCGGGCGTTGCGGCTGTCGGCGGGCGACAGGAACGCCAGTGCCGCAACGGCGATTGCGAAGAAATGCGGCCAGCGCTGCCAGTAACACATTTCGCACGGGTGGAGCCCGCCGACATATTGCGACAGATAGGCGCCGGCGAGCAGCGTCGTCGGTACGCCAAGCGCGACGATTCGGGCGAGCGCCGCAGGCGTCGCCGGCCGGGCCAGGCTTATCGCGTTGCTCGCCATATCCGCTTAGCGGGCGCGGGTCGGCGCCGCCGGCGCCGCCGCCGGTGCCAGCCGCTTCAGCGTGCGGATCGCATAATCGAGCTGGAAGTCCTTGATGCCCTTCTTCTTCAACTCGTCGGCGGTAGCGCTGAACCGCGGATCGGTGGCGCTATCCTTCTCCAGCACTTCGTCCTTGACCCCCGTCTGGCTCAGCAGGTGGCGACGAAGATCGGCTTCGCGGATCGCCGGGCGGTCCTTGTAATCCGGGTCCGACAGCTGCGGCACATTGATGTCGGGATCGATCCCGCCGGCCTGCACCGACTTGCCCGACGGGGTGTAATAGCGGGCAATGGTCAGCCGAAGCGCGCTGGTCGCGTTCAACTCCTGCACGCCCTGGACCGAGCCCTTGCCGAAGCTGCGCTCGCCCATCACGATCGCACGCCGGTGATCCTGCAGCGCGCCGGCGACGATCTCGGCCGCCGAAGCGCTTCCGACATCGATCAGGACAATGATCGGAAGGCTGTGCGCCATATCGCCAGGCTTGGCGCTCCAGCTCTGGAAGTCGCTCTTGTCGCGGCCACGCTCGGACACGATCTCGCCCCGATCGAGAAACGCATCGCTGACCCGTACCGCTTCGTTGAGCAGCCCGCCCGGATTGGAGCGAAGGTCGATGACGTAGCCGGTCGGCTTGCCGCCGGTGGCTTTGTCGATCGCGGTCAGCGCGGCCTCGGTCGCGGCGCCGGTATTGCCGGCGAATGTATTGATGTTGATGATACCGATGCCGTCCTTGATCTCCCACTTGACCGGGCGGAGCTCGATCTTGGCGCGAGTGATGGTCAGGTCGAACGGCTTGTCGCGGCCGCGGCGGACCACGCTCAGGGTGATCTTGGTACCCGGGGCGCCGCGCATCTTTTCGACCGCGTCATCCAGCTCGAGCCCGTAGAGCAACTGGCCGTCGATATGGGTGATGTAGTCGCCAGCCTTCATCCCGGCCTTCTCGGCTGGGGTATCTTCGGTCGGGGTGATCACCTTGACCGCGCCATCCTCCATCGTCACCGACAGGCCGAGTCCGCCGTAATTGCCGTCGGTGGTGGTCTTAGCGACGTGTAGTCATTCCCCTCCATATACGAAGAATGCGGGTCGAGCGCGGCAAGCATGCCATCGATTGCGCCCTTGACCAGCACATGGTCGTCGACCGTATCGACATAATTGGCGCGCACCTGATTGAACACGTCCATGAAGGTGTCGAGTTCCTTCATCGTGTTGGCATCGGCGGCGGCCAGCGTGCTGGTCGTCAGCGGGATCATGGTCAGCGCTCCGACGACGATCAGCGGCTGGAGCAACTTGGCGAGACGCGTCATGAATCAATTCCTCGCATGGGGTTGGCCGACTTTAGCCGCCATTGACGTTAATGGACAGTGACTGGGATGAGCCAGCGATGAGGGCTGCCGACCGGGGGCGCCCGTTGATCGACAATTCAAGCGTCACCGCACCAAGCGCTCGGCCAAGCTCCTGCCCACGCTCGACTCGCGTGCCTTTGGCGGCGGTCGGGCGAACCCCGACCAGCAGGCTCATCCAGCCCTTGCCGTGATCGATGATCGCAATCCCATCGTGACGGCGATAGGGGCCGGCGAAGACGAGCATGCCTTCGGCCGGGGCCAGCACCCGCGCTCCGGCGCGGGCGGCGAAGGTGGTGCCGCGAGCACGGATCCCGCTAGCGCTGACCTGGCCAAGGCCTTCGATCACTGGCGCATCGACCGGCAGGATAAAGGCGATCGGTGGTGTCGGCTTCCGCGAATCGGGGGCAAAGGGGCGCCTAGCCGCGACCGGGAGCGATGCCAGGTCGCGCGCCAGGCGGCGTCCGGCGCGGTTGCGGTCCCATTGGTTACCGAGCGTTGCCACGCCTTCACTTGCGGCAAGCATGCGGTCGTCGGCGCCGAGCGACCCGGCATCGAGCCTCGCCGCGCGGTCTAACGAGCGGGCTTCGAGCGCGGCAAACGATTGCTGGCGTCTGGCCAAGGTGGCGCGGGCTGCGGCGACTTGCTGGCGGGCCTGACGCGAATCGTCGGCAAGGCGGCGGCTGGCGGCGAGTTCCGCCGATAGGGCAATGCTATTGGCGCGGATCCGCGGCACCACGACATCGAGCAAGGCGCGCATCCGCACCATCTGGGTCAAATCATGATCGTCGGCCAGACTGACCAATGGCGGGCGGCGGCCAAGATTGACCAGCCCCGCAACCAAGGCCGCGACCGGTGCCTGCTTTTGCGCCAGCCGGGCGGCATTGGCCCGGACCACGGCATCTTTCGCGGCCAGACCCGCATCCATTTCGCTGATCCTGGCTTCGGCGGCGGCGATCGCGGCGGCAGCTGCCAATCGATCGGCAGCGAGCCGGGCGGCCTCACCGCGCGCCAGCCCGGCGGCAGTCGACAGGCGCGTGGCCTCGGCTTCGGCCTGCCTCGCTTCGGCCTGGACCTGCGCGATCGCCAAGGGCGGCGAGGGCTGGGCAAGGCTCGACGATGCCGCGAGCAGCGGAACCATCATCAAGGTCCAGGGCAGGGCGCGATTCATCGCGCTCATCCTTCGCGATGATAAGGGTGGTTCGCAAGGATCGATGTGGCGCGGAACAATTGTTCGGCGAGCATTGCCCGCGCCAGCATGTGCGGCCAGGTCGCGGGGCCGAACGACAGGATGAGGTCGGCCGAGGCTCGAAGCGCCGCGTCATGGCCGTCGGCGGCACCGATCAGGAATCGCGCCTCGCGCTTGCCGCCGTCGCGCCAGCCGTCGAGCTTGCGGGCGAAATCGGTCGAGGAGAGAAGGTCGCCATGCTCGTCAAGCAAGATTGTGACGCTGGCCGTCGGCGCGGAGGCCAAGGTGCCGCCGCGATCGGGCAATTCGGTAACTTTGGTCGGCCACGCAATCCGCTTGAGATAGCGCTCGACCAGTTCGGCTTCGGGCGATCGACCGATCTTCCCGCGGGCAATGAGGTGGAGCAGCATCAGCTCAGAGGGTCGAATGTTGCGCGAACAGCATGCGAGTCGCGTCGGCGATGATCCTCGCGCGGGCGGGGCCTTCGGCGATCCCGCGGGTGAAGACGGCAATCGCGATCCGGCGTTTGTCGGGCAAGGTGACGATCCCGACATCGTTGCTGATCCCCGCCAGTGTGCCGGTCTTGTGCGCCACCGGCGTACCCTCCGGCAGGCCGGCCGGAATCCGGTCGGCGCCGGTGCGGCAGCGCGCCATGACCTCGAACAGGAAGCTGCTGCTGGCGGGCGTAAGCAACTGGCCCTGGTCGAGCCGAACGAGGAAGCGGGCGATGGCCAGCGGCGATGCGCTGTCGCGCGGATCGATGTCGAACGAGGCGATTGCCACCGTTCGCGCTTCGACGGTCAGCGGATCGGACGCCCACAAGGTCTGCGCGGCAGTCTTGCCCGGGAGCATCGGCAGCCCGAGATTGTCGAGCACCAGCCGCGCAATCTCGCGGTCGATGCGAACCCCTGCGACGCGGTTGCGGGTCAGCCAGCGCTGGACGGCGCGCGTGCCGCCGAGGTCGGCGATCAGCATGTCGGTCGCCGTATTGTCGCTGACGGTCAGCATCAGCTCGATCAGGTTGGCGGCGGAAAGGGTCACGCCGGGATGCGGCATCAACCTGCCGATGCCGTCGGAACCACTGCGGGTCTTCTCGTCGAGAGTGATCGATCTGGCCAGCGAGCGGCGACCCGCATCGACTTCCGACAGATACGCCGCCGCGACCGCAATCTTGACCACACTCGCCAGCGGGAAGTTTTCGCTGCCGTGGACCGCGACTTCGCGGCCGGTAGCAAGGTCGATCGCGGCAATTCCGACTCGGCCGGTCGGGACAGCGGCAATTGCCTCAAGCGTTTGGGCGGGGGCAACGGGCGCCGCAACCGCCGGGTTGGGCAATGCCTGGGCAGGCGCGACCGATGGCAGGCAAAGCACGACGCCGGCGAGCGCGAGCCAGCCTGCGCCGCGCCGGATCATGCGCTCAGACGCCGGGTGCAGCGGCAGTGACGGGCGCGGGCGATTCGTCGCCGAACGCCCACATCCGCTCCAGATTGTAGAAGCTGCGGACTTCGGGGCGGAACAGGTGGACGATGACATCGTCGGCATCGATCAGCACCCAATCGGCAGTGGGAAGGCCTTCGACCCGGACCAATTTGCCGAATTCGGCCTTGATTCGCTCGGCCAGCTTGGCGGCCATCGACGCGACCTGGCGCGACGAGCGACCGCTGGCGATCACCATATGATCGGCGATCGACGATTTTCCGGCCAGCGGGATCGAGATCATCTCGACCGCTTGGTCGTCGTCGAGCGATTTGGTGATGAGGGCGTGAAGCGCGTCGACATCGACGGGGCCGGTGGACGGTGCGGACTTGGAACGGGGGTCGGCCAAGGTGTCTCCTATGACGGGGTTGGGCGGGTGGCGGTGAGGCCGGTGGGACGGCAATACCAGTTAGGGTCGGCTGCGCGGAGGCGGGTCGCCGACGTCGGATCGGGTGGCAGGCGAAGGAAGGTGATCGCCGGTGCGCTCCATGCAGTCCAGTCTTTGGCGGTGGCCGAGGGTCGGACAAATCTCCTCAACCAGCCCATCGCGCGGGCCGCGCGGGCAGGGCCATCATACCCCGGGCGCGATAGCACCGCAATCGGCACCATGCCTGCGAGCCGTCGCCAGTCCTTCCACTGGTGGAATTGGGCCACAGTATCCTGCCCCATCAGCCAGATAAAGTCGTGGCGCGGCCAATCGCCGAGCAGTGCCGCGACCGTATCGACGGTGTAGATCGTGCCGGAGCGGGCTTCAAAATCCTTGACCTTGATCCGGCTTCGGCGGGCAATCTGGCGAGCAAAACGGAGCCGCGCGTCAAACGGAGCCATGCCTTTTTTGGATTTGAGTGGATTGCCGGGTGACACCAGCCACCAGATTTCGTCAAGCCCGAGCGCGTCCATTGCGGCCAGGCTGATGCGGCGATGGCCGCGGTGGGCCGGGTTGAAGCTCCCGCCGAGAAGACCGATGCGCCGCGCCATTCGTGCCTTGGCTAGCACCCCCCCTCGACCGGCGCCACCGCCGTGGCTTATGCTGCCCCCCGGGGAGTGGGTGATGGGGGAATTCGAAGGCATCGGGGATATCGTGACGAGCGGGCTGAGTGCCGGCGCGGTCGAACCTGCGGTGGGTAGCGGCGGCGCCCGGGGCGACGGGGCGTGCCTCAATTGCCGGACGGCGCTGACCGGCCCCTTTTGCTCGGCCTGCGGTCAGAAGGCGCGGGTCCATCGCTCGCTTGGCAGCTTCCTTCACGACATGATCCAGGGATTGTTCAATTTCGAGGGCAAGATCTGGCGGACACTGCCAATGCTCGCTTGGAGCCCGGGCGAGATGACCCGCCGCTATGTCGCCGGGGAACGGGCGCGCTATGTATCGCCGGTCGCACTCTACCTGTTCAGCGTGTTCCTGATGTTCGCGGTGCTCAACTTTACCGGGGCAATGAAGGTTGATTCGATATCGACCAAGCTCACGCAATCCTCCGCGGAGGAGAAAGCCGAGCTTGCCAAGCTCGAGACTCAACGCGCAGCGACGATCAAGCGCGGTGCCGAGGACATGGCACTCGATCGCCGCATTGCCGCCAAGAAGAAGGATGTTGCCGAGCTCGACCGAGTGCGCAACGGCGGACCGATCCAGATCGAAGGCCTCGACGACACGCCTGCCGGGCAATGGCTGGGCGTCGCGGCGCTCGGCATCCAGCGCAATCCGCAGGCGTTCATGATCAAGGTCCAGGACGCGGCGTCGAAGTTCAGCTGGCTGCTGATCCCGCTGTCGGTGCCCTTCCTGTGGCTGCTGTTTCCGCTCAACCGCCGCTACCATCTCTACGATCACACGGTGTTCGTGACCTATTCGCTATCGTTCATGATGATGCTGGTGATCGCCGGCGGACTGCTGGTTTCGCTCGGTGCGCCGAGCTTCGCCTCGATGCTGTTCTTCCTTCCCCCGATCCACATGTACCGGCAATTGAAGGGCGCTTACCAACTGTCGCGGATCAGCGCGCTGGTGCATACGTTGCTGCTGGTCAGCTTCGCCTTCGTCGTGTCGATCCTGTTCCTGATGATGATCTTTGCGATCGGCATTCTCTAGCGGCAGGGGACCTTGGCGGCGAGGATCCGGATCGAGGCTTCGCCCATATTGATCCGTGCACGATCAGCCGCCGGGATCTCGGCGAGGCGGGTCATGAATTCGTCCGAGTTCAACTTGACGCCGCCTTCGGGACAGAAACGCGGCTTTCGCCCCGCCTTCAAATCGGCCTGTCGGCCTTCACGGGCAAATTTGCCGGCGGCCTGACCCTCGGCCATCAGCGCCTTGATCTCGCCGCCCGAAAACACCGCCAGCGGCCCCTTCTTCTTGAGCGCGTTGGCGCGCTTGAGGAATTGTTCGGCGTTCATCGACTGGGCCACGGCCACCCCCGGCAGACACAGCAACGCCACCGCCAACATAAACGTCAACCGCATCCGAAATTCCTCCCCAGTCCCCGATCGCGGCACAACCAAGTGCTCAGCGGCAGGGAAATTTGCTCTCCATGATGCGGATCATGGCTTCGGTCATGTCGATCCGCAGACGGTCGGTACGCGACAAGGCGCCGAGCCGCTGCATGAATTCGTCCGAGCCGATTCGCTGCGCCCCCGGCGGCGGACAGTAACGCGGCTGCAGCTTGGCCTGCAATGCCGCCAGTCGCTGGTCCCGGGCGGTCTCGCCGGCCGCTTTGGCCTCCTTCATCAACTGCTTCACGTCGCTCGAGAACATCGCCATCATGCCCTTGCGCTGGAGCGCCTTGGCTTTCTGGAAAAACGTCTCGGCACTCATCGACTGGGCCGAAGCCGCCGTCGGAACCAGCATGACCGCGGCCAGCACCACCAGTCGCAACTTCACCCCCGAGCCCTGTTGCTATGCGCCGGCCGAGGCGGGGCCGCCGATTCCGGGCTTGGGTCGCTTCGAGCGCGGGATCGACGAGCCGGCGGTGGGCAACTCCGCAGGGATGTCGGCCGCACGGTCGATCTTGCCGCCCTCGACGATCGTCTTGATCTCGTCGCCAGTCAGCGTCTCAAGCTCGAGCAGCGCGCCGGCCACCGCGTGCAGCTGGTCGACATTGGTCGAGATGATCTCGGTCGCGCGGGCATGGCCGCCATCGACCAGGCGCCGGATTTCGGCATCGATCAGCAGCGCGGTTTCGTTCGACATATTGTGCCGCTGGGTCTGCGAGTAACCGAGGAAGGTCTCGCCTTGGGCTTCCTCATATTGCAGGGGCCCAAGCTTGTCCGACATGCCCCACTGCATGACCATCGCGCGGGCCAGCTTGGTTGCCTGCTGGATGTCGCTCGACGCGCCCGACGATACCTTGTCGTGACCGAAGATCACTTCCTCGGCAACGCGGCCGCCCATGACCGACGCCAGATCGGCGTACATCTTGTCGCGATGATAGCTGTAATTGTCGCGTTCGGGCATCGACACCACCATGCCGAGCGCACCGCCGCGCGGAATGATGGTCGCCTTGTGAATCGGATCCGACGCTTTTTCATGGATCCGGACCAGGGCATGGCCAGCCTCGTGATAGGCGGTCATCTTTTTCTCTTCGGGGGTCATCACCAGCGACTTCCACTCGGTGCCCATGATCACGCGATCCTTGGCGAGCTCGAACTGGGCCATGGCGACCAGGCGCTTGCCGAGCCGCGCGGCCATCAGCGCCGCCTCGTTGACCAAATTGGCGAGATCGGCACCGGACATGCCCGGCGTGCCTCGGGCCAGCGTGCGGGCGTCGACGTCGGGCGCCAGCGGGACCTTTTTCATATGCACGCCAAGAATCTTCATCCGGCCCTCGATATCGGGCAGCGGGACGGTCACTCGGCGATCGAACCGGCCCGGACGGAGCAAGGCAGGATCGAGCACGTCGGGACGGTTGGTGGCGGCAATGATGATGATGCCTTCATTGGCATCGAAGCCGTCCATCTCGACCAGCAACTGGTTGAGGGTCTGCTCACGCTCGTCATTGCCATTGCCGAGCCCGGCACCGCGATGGCGGCCGACAGCGTCGATTTCATCGATGAACACGATGCACGGCGCCGACTTCTTGGCCTCGGCGAACATGTCGCGAACGCGGCTGGCACCGACGCCGACGAACATTTCGACAAAGTCCGAGCCCGAAATGGTGAAGAATGGCACGCCCGCCTCGCCAGCGATGGCGCGGGCCAGCAGGGTCTTGCCGGTGCCTGGCGAACCGACCAGCAGGGCGCCCTTGGGAATCTTGCCGCCGAGGCGCGCGAACTTGCCCGGATCCTTCAGGAATTCGACGATTTCCTGAAGCTCCTCGCGGGCCTCATCGATGCCCGCGACATCGGCGAAGGTGACGCGCCCTTCCTTCTGGGTGAGCATCTTGGCGCGGCTCTTGCCGAAGCCCATCGCACCGCCGGTCGAGCTTTTCTGCATCTGGCGCATGATGAAGAACGCGATCCCGATCATCAGCAGGAACGGCAGCGATTGATAGAGCAGGATCAGCCAGATGCTCGACTGCTCCTCGGCCTTGACCTGGACCGCGACGCCCTTTTCGACCAGCCGGTCGCTGATCTTGGCGTCGAACGGAGCAACGGTCTTGAAACTCTTGTCGTCGGAGGTCTTGCCGGTGACCACCGCATTGCCGCTTGGCGTGGTGGCGATCGAGACGCTCTTGATATTGCCTTCGTTCACCTTGGCGACGAATTCCGAATAGGTCATCGCGCTGCCGGGCGCCTCGCGGCTGCCGCCGACCGATTGGACGAAAATCACCAGAACGAGCAGGATGCCCATCCAGATGAACAATGACTTGGTCCAGGGGTTGGCGGGCTTCTTCTCGTTCATGGCGACGCTCTTTCGAATGATGCGACCCCTAAAATAGGCTTTTCGGGCCGAACTACAATGGAGCGTTGGGGGGAACTCCGCGGGGGGGCGTTGCGGCGCGGCGTTCGGTTGACAAAGTATGCACGCAATCAGGCGCATGGTGTCAATTGTGACAAGCCTGGTCAGCGCGTTGGGCCCTAGAGCGTTCGATCACCCGTTCGAGCTGGCGCAGGGTGGCGAGGATGTTGCGATGGTCGGGCCGCTGGACGAAGCCGAGCAGCCGCCCGCCATAGAAGCGCGGGACGAACAAGGTTTCGGTTTCGTAGCACAAATCGCCGGTCCGCTGACCAACGACGCGGGCCTCGCGCGCGAAGTCAAGCGCCCGGTTCCACGCCGCGGCGAAGCTTTCCGCGCCGTGCCTGGCGCGCAGCATGTAGGCTGACTGGCGGCTCCGCCCGAGGCCCGTCGCGGCCTCATTGACCGATGCGCCACGGGCGAGGGCGACGATGAACGCGCGTTGCCGGTCGGGAAGCCAGCCATTGTGGGTGCGACGCACGGTGACGGGGGTGAAGTGGAGGAATTCGGGCAGGTCCATCCAGCGCGCTTAACCGAAATAGTTGTAGTAGGAAAGATAAAACGAACCTTTCTGGAGTTTCTATTGTCGCATCGATGGCGTCGCGGGCAGATCGGACAAAGCGGCAGGCGTCGGCACTGTCGGGGGCGTTTCAGTGGGCGCGCGCGAAGGCACGAAACCAAGAAGGAGGACAGACGAAGGATGGGTTCACGCGAAGGCTCGAAGGCGCGAAGTTTTTTGCAAGAAAGTTGATTCGAAGAGCCTCGTGGGCTCTGGCGATCGTTCGTCCTGATGTCCGTTATGGGTGGAAAGCGGACATTCGCGTTCGAGCCTTTCGGCGTGCTTAAGCAGTAGCAGACCTTACTGGCGCGACGATCCAGTTCTGGACGTATTCCACCACCATCCCTGCACGATGCAACTACGAGGCATATTCGACAGATCCTGAGTTACTTCAGCAAACTGAGTTCCCTTGCTTGTGCCCGAGCCGAACAAGGCGCTCCTGCGAGCATTTTCGCATGTCGTACCATTAAACCCACGATATACCGCGTTGACGCCAGGTGGTTTCGCGGCAGCCTTCCGATGTTCGAGCAAAGCTGCTTTGTGTGCCGAATCCTGCGCTGCACTTGCGGCAAGCTGCCGCTCGTGTTCACGCTTCTGAGCGGTGGCAGCGGCCTTGCTCTGCTCATGCAAGGCGAGCTTACGCGCATGGTCGGCTTTCATACTGACGTGCTCCTCCATTTTGCGGCGATATTCGTCCGCAGCTGCCTTGTTGCGCGCGGCGACTTCGGGCGAAAGACGCATGGATCCATTAGGTCCTTGCACTTCAACATATTTGTTCGGCACCGGAC
>JAJAZM010000154.1 GCA_026785645.1 Sphingomonas bacterium
CCGCCGACAGCACATAGGTGCCGATCATGATCCGCCGCTTCACTTCCGCGCCAAATCCCGCGGCGCGGGTCGCGGCATACATGTCGTCGAGGCTCTTCACCCCCATTTCGCGAAGCCCGTAGCGGACCCCGTCATAGCGCGCGAGGTTGGACGAGGCCTCGGCCGGGGCGATGATGTAATAGGTCGGCAGCGCATATCTGGTGTGCGGCAGGCTTATCTTGACCGGCTCGGCCCCCGCATCGCGCAGCCATTCGACCCCCTGCTCCCACAAGGCATCGATCTCGGCCGGGACTCCATCAACCCGATATTCGGTCGGAATTCCAACGCGCTTGCCCTTAAGATCGCTCGATAAACTTGCTTCCCACTGCGGCACTGGAAGATCGAGCGAGGTCGCGTCCTTCGGATCATAGCCGACCATATTCTCGAGCAGGATCGCGCAATCGCGCACCGTCTTCGCCATCGGCCCCGCCTGGTCGAGCGACGAGGCGAAGGCCACGATCCCCCACCGAGAGCAGCGGCCATAGGTCGGCTTAATCCCCGATATGCCGACGAACGCCGCGGGCTGGCGGATCGAGCCGCCGGTGTCGGTCCCGGTGACCCCCGGTGCCATCCCCGCCGCGACCGCCGCCGCCGACCCGCCCGAGCTTCCGCCCGGGGTCAGAGCGGCGTTCGATCCGTCGTTGCGTTTCCACGGGCTGATCACCGGGCCATAAGCACTGGTTTCGTTCGACGATCCCATCGCGAATTCGTCCATGTTGAGCTTGCCCAGCATCCCCGCCCCCGCCGCCTTCAACTTGCCCGAAACGGTGCTTTCGTAGGGCGGCTTGAAGCCACGCAGGATGTTCGAGCCGGCGGTCGACGCCACTCCCTCGGTGCAGAACAGATCCTTGATCCCCAGCGGAATCCCCGACAGCGGCCCCACCTCGCCCCCTCCCCGAGCCGTGTCGGCAACCTCTGCGGCAGCCAGCGCCAGCTCGGGAGTCTCCACGGTCCAGGCATTGAGCGCCCGTCCCGCCTCGACGGCATGGTTGAAGCTCGTCGCAATTTCACGCGCCGAAAAATCTCCGTCACGAAACCCATCGCGCAGCTCGGCGATCGTCTTGGAAGTCAGCTCGGACACTATTCAATCACTTTCGGCACCGCGAAAAAGCCGTGCTGCGCGTCGGGCGCATTGAGCAGTACTGCGTCGCGCAGATCGCCGTCGGTGACGATGTCATCGCGCAGCCGCAGCTTGAGGTCGATCACCGCGGTCAGCGGCTCGACGCCGTCGGTATCGACTTCGCCCAATTGCTCGACCCAGCCGAGGATATTGTTGAGTTCGGGCACCATCTTGTCGATCTCGGCATCGCTCAGCGCGAGCCGGGCGAGCTTGGCGACATGGCGCACTTGGCTTTCGTTCACAGACATGAAGCGCGCCTAACAGGGCGCCCACGCCCCTTCAAGCGCCGCTATTCGAATGGCTCACCGACCGGTTTGCCGTCGACGTACAATTGCCGCCGCTTTACCGCGCGCACCTCGATCCGGGCGGTGGCCAGATCGACCCCCTCCACCGGCCTCGCCTCGCGTCCGACGAAGCCCTTTGCCGGTTGCTCAAGCGTGTCGGCCAGATCGATCAGGTTGGCCGACACAATCTTCTTGTCGCCATAGGTCGCCAACAGCAGATAGCGATCGGGCGCGATCCGCATCAGCACGCAGGCCAGGCTCGCATTGCCACAGGAGGATTGCTTGCCGATCGCCTTGCGCAACTCGTCGGTCATGACGATGTCCGGCGAGGCAAGACGCAGCCTGCCTTCGGCTTCGCGCCCATCGCGAAGCGCTTCAACTTCGGTCGAGACATTCCACCGGGTGGTGGCCGCCAAGGCGTTGGCCGCCAGATCGCGCTGGTCCATGGCACCGGTCTTTGCGATTTTCGCCAGCCGCGCGCGCCCCGACGGGCCGAAATCGAACGCCATTGCCGCCCAGTCGAATTCTGCCGCTTTGACCGGGCCACTCTCCATTCGCGCCAGCTGCGATCGCGCGCTGATCGCCCCGAAATCCAGGATCGGCAGCGCCAGCAGCAACGCCACCCCGCACACCGCGATCGCCATCTTCGTCTGCAACGGGCGAAGCACGTCGTCGAAATCGATCCGACCCTTGGCCACCGCCCACCATCCGGCGAGCCCGTAGGCCAGCGCCACGCCGACCGCGACCACGCCCCAGATCCGTTCCGGGGTCCAGCCATATTGGCCGATCCTTTGCGCCAGCGAGACCGCGGCGATGATCGCCAGTGGAAGCACGGTCAGTATTAGCGCCGGCGCGGCGAGGCGCAGCACGCGATTGGTCGGCCGGTCCTCCGCGCCATCGCCGATCACCGCATTGGCAAGCAGGATCGCCCCGGCCCCGGCAACCAGCATCAGCGGCGTTGCCGGAATGACCGAATCCCACAATTCGCCAAGCCCGGTAAACGGCACCGACACGAGGAACAGGACCAGCGCCACCGCCAGCACCGGGGCAAGCACCGACAGCACGACCATCACCAGCCGCTGCAGCGTCGCCACCAATGCATCGCGCTCGCGCAGCAGCCCGACCGCGCTGCCAAAGGCGAAACCGGCCAGCATCCACCCGAACCAATCCTCTTCGAGCAGCTCCTTGATCAGCTTGATTCCGATCAGGTCGAACAGGCCGGCGATGAGCCACGCCAGCGCGAAGGCGATCCCGACGAACGCCAGGCTCGCCGCACCGATTACCGCGTCGGTCCAGGCATGACGGTGGAGTCGCGCATAGGGGAATCGCCACGCGCCCTCGTCGCGGGCGGTCTGGAACAAGGGCGCGGCGAGCAGCACCGCAACCATGCCCGACAGGAACGGCCATTCAAAGATCGTTGGATATTGATTGTAGGCGGCGGTGACCCAGCCGACCAACGCGATCACCGTCCCCCAACCGATCGCAAAGGCCAGCGCCCAGCGCCACCGCCGTTGTTCGACCGTCAGCACGAACGTCATGGCGGCAACCGCGACGAAGGTTGCGCACGCTTGGCGCCACCGGTCGACCGCCTCGCCATAGATATGGTCGGTCAGAAGGTGGAACAGCAATCCGGCGATCGCGCAAATCGCGGCCATGATCCACGGCCGCGGCGGCCAATGTTCGGTGGTTTCATCCTGCCGCAGATTGATCATCACGCACTCCCCTGCCGCGAGCATAAGCGCAGCGGCGCCGACGGCAACCTTGCTGCCACCCTGCTTGCCCGCACTCGCGCCCTCCCCTAACGGCTCGACCCATGCTTGCTCGTCGCTTCCTCGGCTGTGTATTTCTGCTCACCTTGCTCGCGGTGCTGGGAGCATTCCTATTCTATCAATTTGGCGCGAGTTTCCTCGTCAGACAGGCGACTCCGCAAGGCCATTTCCAGGCCCCGGCCGCAAGTGATTCGGGTCCCGATTATGCCGACTCCGCCAATTGGCTGTCGAAGCCTGTCGGCGGGCTGAACTTGGCCGAATGGCGGCCCGACCTTCCCGACGGCACCCCTGCCCCGCCGCCAATTCTGCGCCCGCGCAACGCCGCAACCTTCTACATCCATCCGACCACCTATCTCGAGCGCGCCCGGTGGAATGCGCCGCTGGTCCCCGACGCCACCAGCGAAGGCCGCACCCAGACGTTCGTCCGCAGCCAGGCGAGCGCGTTCAACGAGGTCTCCGACGTGTGGGCGCCACGCTATCGCCAGGCGGCGTTCGGCGCTTTCCTGCTGAAGAGCGCCGACGCCACCCAGGCGCTCGATCTCGCCTATCGCGACGTGCTCATGGCGTTCGACGCCTTCCTCGCCGCGCAACCGGCGGGCAAGCCGCTGATCCTCGCGGGTCACAGCCAGGGCGCGCTGCACCTGTCACGCCTGCTCGCCGACCGCCGCGCTATGCTCAAGGGGCGCCTGGTCGCGGCCTATGTCGTCGGCTGGCCGCTGTCGGCCACCGCCGACCTCCCGGCGATGGGCCGCACCGCATGTGCTTCGCCCGAGGAGACCGGCTGCATCTTGTCATGGCAAAGCTTCGCCGAGCCCGCCAATCCGGCGCTGGTGATGGACAGCTGGGTCGGCACCCGGGGCGCCAATGGCCGGGTCCGCCAGCGCCGCGATATGGTCTGCGTCAATCCGCTGACCGGCACCAGTGGCGGCGCCGCGCGCCCCTCGGCGAATCTCGGCACGCTCGTGCCCTCGGCCGATTATTCGACCGCCACGTCGGCCCCCGGCACGGTCGGCGCGCGCTGCGACAATGGCCTGTTGCTGGTCGATGGCAGCCTCCCCAGGGTCGGCGGATTCGTGCTTCCCGGCAATAATTACCATCCGTTCGATTATGCCTTGTTCTGGGGCTCGATCCGCGCCGATGCCGCGCGGCGGCTGGCGGCGTTCCGGGCGACGCGATGATTGCGGTGACGGCGTCCGAGTATCTTGGTGCCTTGCCCGAGGGCGGCGGCCGGCTGATGGGGCTCGATGTCGGCACCAAGACCATCGGCCTCGCCACTTGCGATACCGGCTGGAGCTTCGCCACCCCGGCCGAGACCATCATCCGCACCAAATTCGCTGCCGACCTCGCCACCTTGCGCGCCTTTGCCACCCGCCACTCGATCGTCGGCCTGGTCGTCGGCCTCCCGCTCAACATGGACGGCAGCGACAGCCCGCGCACCCAGTCGGTCCGCGCTTTCGCCCGCAACCTCGAACCGCTCGGCCTGCCGCTGCTGCTGTGGGACGAGCGCTGGTCGACAATCGCGGTCGAGCGGGTGATGATCGAGGCCGACGTCAGCCGAGCCAAGCGCGCCACCAAAATCGACGCCCACGCCGCCGCGCACATCCTGCAAGGCGCGATCGACGCCTTGGTCGCGATCTAGCCTAAGCCGCCACCGGCTCGGGCTGCTGGGCGCTCGGCGGGACGTCCTTGCGGAACGATTGCGCCTTGCCATAGGTCAGGCTGCGCCACAGCCATTCGACCAAGCCATAGTGGAAATGCCTGAGCCAGATCGGGCTCGCCACCAGCTGGAACAGCCACACCGCACCGACGAAATAATAGAGCTGGTGCCGCTGCAGCGTCCCGATATAGCCGAGCAGGACGAAGAACATCAGCGCCGCCAGCGAGTGCGACAGATAATTGGTCAGCGCCATCCGCCCGACCGCCGGCATCGACCGCCGCAGCCACGGCAAGATCCCCGATCGCAGAAACAGCATGATCAGCCCGAGATGGCCGATCGTCATCGCCACCCGGCCACAGCAGGATCCAGGCGTTGACCAGGCCGAACCCGATCAACCACAGATTGCGGCGAAAGAAGATGTCAGCCGTATCCGCCTTGCCCGCCGCTTCGAGCCGGCTGGTGAGCAGGATCACCCCCGCCCCGAACAGCAAGGAGAACAGGCCGCGCTGGGTGCCCTCGAAGCTGACGTTGACCAATAGCCAGGTCCACAAATTGATCCCCGTTGCTCCGCCATCGACCGTCGGATCGTCCTAGGCAAGATTGCCCAGACCCATCCCCGCCACATTCATCAGCAGGATCCCGAACACCGCGCACCCGCGCACGAAATCGAGCGATTCTATGCGTTTGGCAGCCGGTGCCAAGGTCGTGACCATGATCATATTTCCCCCCGGAAGCGGCGGTTATCCGCCGTTTCTTAATCTACCGCAACCAATATCGTCCCCGCTGGCCAAGCCGCTTGTTGCCGACTATCCACGCCGCTCATGGACCTGATCTCGATCGACAGCCTGAGCGACAGCGACATCGCCACGATCCTCGACGAGGGTGACCGTTGGTTCGACTATAATCGCCAGCCACGCCGCAACGCCGACAAGCTCGATGGCCTGACCATCGTCAATGCCTTTTTCGAAAACTCGACCCGCACGCTCTTGAGCTTCGAAATTGCCGCCAACCGCCTCGGCGCGCAGGTGGTGACGATGCAGGTCGAGATGAGTTCGATCAAGAAAGGCGAGACGCTCGAGGATACTGCGCGCACCCTCAACGCGATGCGCCCCGACGCGCTGATCATCCGCCACGGCTTGAGCGGCGCCCCGTCGAGCATCGCCTCGATCATGGATTGCCCGGTGATCAACGCCGGCGACGGATCGGGCGAGCATCCGACCCAGGCATTGCTCGACGCCGCGACGCTGCGCCGCCGCTTCGGCCGGATCGCGGGGCTCAAAGTGGCGATCTGCGGGGATCTCAAGCACAGCCGCGTCGCCCATTCGAACATCAAATTGCTGACCCGCCTCGGGGCCGAACTCCGCCTCGCCGGCCCGCCCGAATTGCTCCCCGACGATTTCCAGGGTGACGGATCAATCGATGCGGCGGTCGACGGTGCCGATGCGGTGATGATGTTGCGCATCCAGCGCGAGCGGCTCGACGAGGAATTTGGCGATGCGCCGGGCGAATATCTCGATCGCTACGGGCTGACCGCGGCGCGCATTGCAAAAGCTGCGCCGGACGTGGTGGTGATGCACCCCGGCCCGATCAATCGCGGGGTCGAGATCGACGGCGCCCTGGCCGACGATCCAACCCGCTCGCTGATCATTCTTCAGGTCGAGATGGGCGTGGCGGTGCGGATGGCCTGTCTCGACCTCCTCACCGCAGAGAGACTCAGCCCTTAAAGCGACGCCATCCGCACCGGCACATCGCCGGCGACCGAGCGGACGAAGCAGGCCGCGCCGCGGGTCTTGAGGCCGGCGCACATTTGCTGGGCATGACCGCCCGAGTTGAACCCGGAGACCGACAGCCGATAGACGGTTCCACGCGGCCCCTCGAACCGCGCCGTGGCTGGCGAATAACCGCGCAGCGCCGGATATTTGGCGGCGAGCTTGGTCCACGCCACCGACACGAAGGCGCGCGATGAATAGGCCCCCAACTGGACCACTGATCGGCTATTGCCCGACGCTCGCCCGAAGGCGGCACGGCGCAGCGGAAGCCGGCCATCGCTAAGACTTGCGGCGCGCGGCGACAGGCCGGGCTTCGCCGCAACCGGGGTTGGCGCGACATAAGCCGCTTCGATCACCGGTGAAGCAATGGCTTCGGCCATCGCTCGAACCTGTTCGACCGCGACGATCGGCAGCGCGGCGGCGACCACCACCGGCGCTGGTGCCGGCTCGGCGGCCTCGACCGGAGCATCGGCGGATTCGGGCTGGACCTCGGCGACCGATGCGTCGACCGCAACCTCGACCGGCGCGACTTCGGCGACCATCGGCGGCGCAGGTTCGGCCACCGGGCCAACCTGGACTGGGCCAACCTCGACCGGGCCAACCTCGACCGGGGCAGCCTGCGCCAGTCGAATGTCACTCTTGGGCTGTACCAGCGCCAGTCGCACCGGCTGGCCCGGATCGACTGCGGCCGGCGTGAAGCCGGTCATCGACGCGACCTGGTCCGACGCCTTGGTCGGCTTGGCGAAGGTCATCCACTGTTGGATACGGGCATCGACCTGGTCCGCCGCGACATCTTGCGACGCGACATTGCGGGCCTGTGCCCAATCGCCGGTCAAGGCATGGGCGAGCGCGAGATTCTGGCGAACCCGCGAATCGGCGCCAACTTCGCGAGCTGCGGCGTCGAGCACGCTGACCGCCGCCTGCGGCTGGCCGGCAAGCGCCAGCGCAAGGCCGTAATCCGACGGGTCGAGCACGTTGCGCGCGCTTTCGAGGACCGCCAATGCGGCATCGGTCTTGCCTTGCGCGATCGTCACCAAGGCGAGCTTGAGCACCACCTGCGGCTGGTTCGGAAACAGGCTCAGCGAGTCGCGATAGGCGCTTTCTGCCGAGGCGAATCGGCCGCCGCCGAAATAGGCATTGCCGAGCAAGGCGCGGAAACCGGCATCGTTGGGGGTGTTCCCGACCGCGCGCTCGGCGAGCGTGATCCCGGTTGCATAATCACCCTTTTCGACCGCAATTTGCGCGCGGGTGGCAATGCCGATGTTCGAGCTATCGACCTTGTCGCCGAAGATCGAGGCGCGATTCGACATCCGCGTGCCCGGCGAAGCGCAGGCAGCGAGCGCACCAATCAGACCGAGCGCGGTCAGAGCGGTTCCAAAACGCAGCGACTTCACCATCACAAATTCCCTTCGCTTAAGTGCGTGCCCGCTTGGCTGCGGGTGGTGCCCGTTCGGCCATCCCGTCGAGTTCGGGCATGTCGGCCAGCAGTGAGTCGAGCGCGTCGGTGACGAGTTGCTGGGCCGATCGGCCAGTTACCGCGCAGGCCAGGCGCAATTTCAGATGACGTTCCTTGTCGAGCCTGAGCGTGAACGCTGCCTTGGCCTTCGATCCGGCGGCGGCGCGGGGCCGGGCTTCGCGGCGACCGGAGCCGGCAAATGTCCCAGCTTCTGCAAACTTCGGAGCCTCGGCAAATGTAGCAGCGACAAAGGCCGGAGCCTCGATCGGCGGCGCCGTGAAGACCATCGACTTGCGCGCCGGGATCGACACCACCTCGGCGCTTTCCAGCACCGGCGGTTCGCCCTCGTACAGCTCGGCGGTTTCGTCATAATCCTCGTCGCCCTCGGCCTCGACGGCGTTGAACGCCGCGGCGAGTTCGTCGCGCTGGTCGTGGACCGGCGAGGCGCTCTGGCCGACTGGGGTCAGCGCCGCCAGCGGGTTGCGCAGCGGCTGCTCGGGGACTTCCTCGCCAAACGCATCATGCTCGGCGTCGCGCAGCGGCAAATTGGCCGGCTTGGGCGGCTCGAAGCCCATGTCGTCCCAGCCGAGATCCTCCAGGCTGCCACCGGTCTGGCCGCCAAATCCCTGGGGACGCATCGCCGGACGAGCGCCACCCTTGCGGGCGAGCAGGCCGGATGAAAGTGAAGCAAAGGCTTTGGGCTCGCCCATGGTCGGCGACTCCTGTTACTGGCCGGCCACGCGGCGGCCGAAGCCACCGACGGGTCGAGGACTGGCTGCGGCATTACCCTGCGACTGGCCGGGCGCTGCAAACACGGTGCGGCGAAAATTCTTTTCGAGGCGATCGGAGATATAATCCCACAATTCGACCACTTCGCGCGCCGACCGACCATTGGGGTCGACTTCCATCACCGTCCGGCCATCAATCATCGATGCCGCAAAATCGGTGCGATGGTGAAGCGTGACAGGGGCCACCGTGCCGTGCTGCGACAATGCAACCGCGGCTTCATAGGTGATCTTGGCCTTGGGCGTCGCGCCATTGACGACAAACAGCAATGGCTTTCCGGCGCGGTCGCACAGATCGACCGTTGCGCCGACCGCACGAAGATCGTGCGGGCTCGGCCGGGTCGGAATGACGATCAGTTCGGCCACTGCAATGACCGACTGGATCGCCATCGTGATCGCCGGCGGCGTATCGATGACGGCAAGGCGGAAGCCCTGCTGGCGAAGCACCTCGAGATCCGAGGCAAGTCGCGCGACGGTGGTCTGGGCGAAGGCCGGCATATCGGCCTCGCGCTCGTTCCACCAATCGGCGAGCGAACCCTGCGGATCGATATCGATGAGGCAGACGGGCCCCGCGCCCGCCAATTGCGCTTGCACCGCCAGATGTCCGGACAGGGTCGTTTTACCCGATCCTCCCTTCTGCGATGCCATAGCAAGA
>JAJAZM010000155.1 GCA_026785645.1 Sphingomonas bacterium
GACCCCACTCGCGCGCAATGCGTCGACCAATTGCGGCAGGAGCGGTGCGTCGGCGAGGATTTCGATCCGCTTGGGGGCTACGGTGTTCATTGGGGCTATCCGATCATCCGGGCGACGCTGGCGATCAGCGCGATATTGACGACAACGTTGAACGGGAAAAAGATCCCCAGCGACATCGCCAGATAGATGCCGGGATCGGCGTCGGGCAAGGCCAGCCGCGTCGCCGCTGGAACCGCGATATAGCTAGCCGAGCTGGCGAGCACGCCGAGCATCGCGGCAGTCCCGCGATCAGCCCCATGTCGAGCAGGAACAAGCAAAGCACGCTCTTGTAGCCGCCTAAAAACACGGGCCGGATCGGCGCGAAGCCTTTCTCCCCGGCAATCAGTCCGATCACGAAGGCCCCGACCACCAACACCACCGACGCATTGAGCAGGACCTCGTGCCACAGGCCGCCAGGCGCCGCGCCCGAATCTCGCGGCCCGCCGCGCGTTAGCAGCAGCCCGGTGACGATCGCCGGGGTCTCCATCAGCGCCAGTACCGCGACCATGAAGCCGGCCGCAGGAAGCCCGACACCCTTCAGCATCTCGTTGGCGGTGATGAAGGTGACGAGGCTGACGAGCCATAATGCGCTGCCACAGCCGCAGCGTCGGTCCGCCCGAGCCGCCCGAACCCGCGAAGCGCGGCAAAGGCGGGCAGGGGGAGGAGAAAGCTCAGCGTCACCCCCGCCGCGCCAGCGAGCAGCAGTGCATCGGTAATCCCGCTTTTCGACACTTCGACCCCGCCCTTGAGGCCGATCGCTGCCATCAGATAGATCACCATGCCCTTAGCAAACGCTTCGGGGATGGCGCGGTCCGAGCGGGAGATACCCGCAATCATGCCGCGCGCGAAGAACAGGATGATCGGCGACGTCAGCGTATCGAGTATCATGCGCGCCTCCGATTGCTGCGCCGCAGCTAATCAATCGACCGGACATTGGCAATCGCCCGCGCCGTCGCTATCTGGCGGACATGAACGCCGTGCTCCCCATTCCGCCCCGCCAGCGCAAGCCCGACTGGATCCGCGTCAAGGCGCCGGTCAGCGAAGGTTATACCGAGACCCGTCGCCTGATGCGCTCGCTCAAGCTCAACACGGTGTGCGAAGAGGCGGCCTGCCCGAACATCGGCGAATGCTGGACCAAGAAACACGCCACGGTGATGATCCTGGGCGATACCTGCACCCGCGCCTGCGCTTTCTGCAACGTCAAGACAGGGATGCCGCGCGCCGTCGATCCACTTGAGCCCGAGCATGTCGCCACGGCCGCTGCCGAGCTGGGCCTCGAACATATCGTCATCACCTCGGTCGATCGCGACGATCTGCCCGACGGCGGGGCGAGCCAGTTCGTCAAGGTGATCGAAGCGCTGCGCCGCAATACACCGAATACGACGATCGAAATTTTGACGCCGGACTTCCGCAACAAGCATGAGGCGGCGGTCGAGGCGATCGTCGCGGCACGGCCCGATGTCTACAATCACAATCTCGAGACGGTGCCGCGGCTCTATCCGACGATCCGCCCCGGCGCGCGTTACTATGCCTCGCTCCGGCTGCTCGAGACGGTCAAGAAGCTCGACCCGTCGATCTTTACCAAATCGGGGGTCATGGTCGGGCTTGGCGAGCAACGGCTCGAGGTTCACCAGGTGATGGACGACATGCGCTCGGCGGGGATCGATTTCCTGACCATGGGCCAATATCTCCAGCCGACCCCGCGCCATGCCAATGTCGAGGAATATGTCACGCCCGACGCGTTCAAGGCATACGCCTCGATCGCCCGCGCCAAGGGCTTCCTGCTGGTCGCAGCGTCGCCGCTGACCCGATCAAGCTATCACGCCGGGGACGATTTCGCGAAGATGCGGGATGCCCGGGCGGCGCAATTGGCGCGCGCAGGGAAATAATGCCGCGCCACTCCGAAACTAAGATACTGCCATACTCGCCCGACCAATTGTTCGCTATGGTGGCCGATATCGAGCGCTATGATGAATTTTTGCCGTGGGTGGTCGCGGTGCGGATCAAGTCGAGCAGCGCCGACGAGACGGTCGCCGACCTGGTGGTCGGGTTCGCTGCGTTCAAGGAGCGCTTCACTAGCAAGGTGACGATGCACCGCCCCGACCGGATCACGGTCGATTATGTCGACGGGCCGCTTAAATATCTTCACAATGATTGGCGCTTTACCCCAGCGCCCAATGGCGGGACCGAGCTGTGCTTCGCGGTAGATTTCGCGTTCAAGTCGCGCCTGTTCGAGACGCTCGCCGGGCAGATGTTCGACCGTGCGCTGAGGCGCATGACCTCGGCGTTCGAGCAGCGCGCCGATGCGCTTTACGGCATCAACAGTTCGAGCGCGCAAAGCGCCGCTTGACGGCGGATGCCCGAGCGGCCCTCGCTTGCATCGAACAATTTCTGGTCGGCGGTGAGGCCGTCCGGGCCGGCCAAGCGCTCGGCCTTGGCAAATACCACGGTGCCGACCGGCTTGCTCGGGGTGCCGCCATCGGGCCCGGCGATCCCGGTGATCGCCACCGCGACATCGGCGCCCGAGCTTTCGAGCGCGCCCTGCGCCATTGCCCAGGCAGTTGCTACGCTAACCGCACCAAACGTCTCCACCACGTCGAGGCAGACGTTAAGGCCGCTTATCTTGGACGCGTCTGAATAGGTCACATAGCCGGCCTCGAACACCGCCGAGCAGCCGGCAATTTCGGTCAACGCGGCCGATACCAGTCCGCCAGTGCAGCTTTCGGCGACGGCGATTCGCCGCCCCGCAGCGAGATTGGCGGCGATCACCTCGCGTGCTTTGTCGACCAGTTCTGGGTGGAGAAGGTTGTCCATCGGCGGGCCTATAAGCGCATCGAGCGGCTTCGCACAGACATCAATCGGGCGTTGAAGTTTAAGAAGGCAGACGGATGGTGGCGATGGCCTGTGCCGCAATGCCTTCGCCGCGCCCGGTAAAGCCGAGCCGCTCGGTGGTGGTTGCCTTGACCGATATCCGATCGAGCGAAAGGCCAAGGATTTCCGCAATCTTGTGCCGCATGGCGAGGCGGTGCGGGCCGACCTTGGGGGCCTCGCAGATGATCGTGCAGTCGACCTGGTCGATCGCGCCACCGCGATCGCGAATCAGCGATGCGGCATGGCTGAGGAACTGGTCGGACGACGCGCCTTTCCATTGCGGATCGGAGGGCGGGAAATGATCGCCGATGTCGCCCAGCGACGCGGCGCCGAGCAATGCATCGGTGATCGAATGGAGCGCGACATCGGCATCGCTATGCCCGGCCAAGCCGCGGTCATGCGCTACCTCGATCCCGCCGAGCATGATCGGACCGGGGCCGGCGAAGGCGTGGACGTCGAAGCCCGAACCGGTGCGGCTGATCATCGCTGCGGCAAATCGCTGTTCGGCGCGATCCCAGTCGGCAGTCGTGGTCAGTTTATCGAGCATCGTATCGCCTTCGACCGTGATGACCTTGAGTCCCGCCGCGACCATTACCGAGCTTTCGTCGGTCGCGCGGCCGCGCACTTCGCCAAGCGCATAGCGCAAATCCTCGGCATGGAACGCCTGCGGAGTCTGGATCCGGATCAAGCCAGTACGATCAACCATCGCGTCGATCATGCCGAGGCCCTTGGCCAGCGTGTCGGCGATGGCGAGGATCGGCACTGCGCCGTCCCCGCGTGTTAGCGCGTCGAGCAGCCGGTCGATCACGTCGGGCGGACAAAAGGGCCGCGCCGCATCGTGGACGAGGACGATACCGTCGCCGAGCGCGGCAAGCCCGGCGCGGACGCTGTCCGAGCGTTGTGCGCCGCCGATGATCAGATGGCCGACGTCGCGGTCGACTAGTGCGGTTCGGGCGATGTCCTGCTGACCTTGGCCGATGACGATCCGCACCGCGTCGATGCGCGGGTGGCCGGCGAGAGCGTCGACTGCATGAGCGAGCACCGACTTTCCGGCGAGAAGTCGATATTGCTTGGGCAGATCGCCGCCCATCCGGCTGCCCGATCCGGCGGCGACGATGAGGGCGGTGACGATGGTGGCGGCGGACATGAGCCGCGCCTTGCCCGTTTGGCCGCCCTTCTGTAAAGGCGCGGCTTCCCATGAGCCTGATCAAGCCCATCCACGTCGGTCCGGTGACCATCGACGCGCCGGTCATCTTGGCGCCGATGACGGGCGTCACCGATCTGCCGTTCAGGAAAGCGGTCAAGCGCTATGGCGCGGGGCTGACGGTGAGCGAGATGATCGCCAGCCAGGCAATGATCCGCGAGACCCGCCAGAGCCTGCAGAAAGCAACGTGGGATCCGAGCGAGGAGCCCGTTTCGCTCCAGCTGGCGGGGTGCGCGCCCAAGGAAATGGCCGAAGCGGCGAAATTGAACGAACAGCGCGGCGCGGCGATAATCGACATCAACATGGGCTGCCCGGTGAAAAAGGTGGTCAATGGCGACGCCGGATCGGCGCTGATGCGCGATCTTCCGCTGGCCGCGTCGATCATCGATGCGACGGTCAAAGCGGTCAGCGTGCCGGTTACCCTGAAGATGCGGATGGGATGGTGCCACGACAGCCTTAATGCGCCCGAACTGGCGCGCGTGGCCGAGGATCTGGGGATCAAGATGATCACCGTCCACGGCCGCACACGAAACCAGATGTACAAAGGGTCGGCCGACTGGGGTTTTGTGCGGCGCGTGAAGGAAGCTTGCCGACTGCCGGTGATCGTCAATGGCGACATTTGCAGCCGCGAGGATGCGCGCGTGGCGCTCGAGCAATCGGGCGCCGACGGGGTGATGATCGGACGCGGCGCATACGGCAAGCCGTGGCTGCTGGGGCAGGTCATGGCGGACCTCAGCGGGGGAGGGACGCGGCCCGATCCGTCGATCGACGAGCAGCTCGCGTTGATCATCGAACAATATGACGAAATGCAGTCGCTCTACGGTATTGTCACCGGGGTAAATCTGGCGCGCAAGCATATTGGCTGGTACACCAAAGGACTGTCAGGATCGGCGGAATTCCGCAATAAAGTGAACCAAGTCGATGAACCGGCAACGGTCATCCGGATGCTCCGCGAATTTTATTCGCCGTGGCTCAAACGCGCCGCCGCCTGAGGCTGCGCAGCAACTGTGTTCTTTATGCAACTAGACCGTGCTAGGGCGGGGTCACATGGATGCAACTGCTGCCGATTCAGGATTGATCCGCAACGCTGAGCAATGGCTGTCGCGCGAGCGCGAGAGCGGACGCTTCTATCGCTGGGCGACGATCGGGCTGATCATCCTGCTGGCCGCGATGCTGCTGTTCAGTGTCAACATCCTGGTCAATAGCGGCAAGCCCGGTACCTTCCTTTCGCCGCCGCTGATCGCCTTGCTGCTGATCGCCAACCTGATCCCCGCGATCGCACTGATGGTGCTGCTGTCGCGTCGCGTCGCGATGGCTCGGGCGGAGAAGGGCGGGCTCGCCGGTGGGCGGCTGCATACGCGACTGGTCGCATTATTCTCGGTGATCGCAGCGGCGCCCACGGTGATGGTCGCGATCTTCGCGTCGCTGTTGTTCCAGTCGGGCCTCGAGTTCTGGTTCTCAGACCGCGCCAAGAGCATGATCGAGAATAGCGTCGAACTTGGTCGAACCAGTTACTCGCGCGAAGTCGAGCGAGTGTCGTTGCAGACGCAGGCGATGAGCAAGGACGTGTCCGACGCACTTCGCGAGGTGGACCTGACCAATCCTGCCTTCACCGATTACCTCTATGCGCAAGTCTATGCCCGCGAACTGAGCGAAGTGGTGATCTTCACGCTCGGGCCCAAAGGGGAAATCGACAGCCAGGCGCTGGTCAATCCGTATGACAAGCCGCTCGATCAGATCATCACCGCGAAACAGATTGCGTCGCTTGCCGGCAAGTCGAGCGTCGCAATCACGAGCAATGACCGGATCGGGTCGCTGACGAAACTCAATCTCAAGTCCGGGGCTTACCTCTACGCGGCTCGGGTGTTCGACCCCGAGTTTCGCAAGACAATCGAGCGAACGCGCGACATCCAGGCAACCTACCGGGTCCTGCTCGATCGATCGCGGCTCTACCAGCTGCGGTTCAATGCTGCGCTATTGCTTGGCGCGTTGATCATCGTCGGGCTCGCCATTTTTACCGCGCTCAAGATCGCCGACCGGTTAGTGCGCCCAGTCGGTCAATTGGTTGCTGCCGCAGGCCGGGTGGAAGAGGGCGATTTTTCGACTCGGGTGCCGGTCTACGAGCCGAATGACGAGATTGCGTTATTGTCGACCGCGTTCAACCGGATGACCGGGCGGTTGCAGGAACAGACCGGGGCCTTGGTCAGCGCCAACGAGCAACTCGAAACCCGCCGCGCGTTTATCGAGGCGGTGCTGTCGAGCGTCACGGCCGGGGTGGTTGCGCTCGATGCCGCAGGCAATATCCTGCTCGTCAATCGCTCGGCCGAGAATCTGCTCGAGCCTGCCGGTGAGGAGATAGAAGGGCGTAATCTCAAGGATATATCGGCTGATCTTGCGGAATTCCTGACGGGAGAGGCGCGCGACGCCAATGTCGCGATCGCCGCCGAGACCGGGCAGCGCACGCTGGCGGTCAAGCGCGTGCGCTATGCCGATGGCACAGTGCTGACCTTCGATGACATCACCGAGCAATTGGCCGACCAGCGCCGCGCCGCCTGGTCCGACATCGCCCAGCGCATTGCGCATGAAATCCGCAACCCGCTGACCCCGATTCAGCTCGCTGCTGAACGGCTTCAGCGGCGCTATGGCGAGGAAGTGACCTCGGACAAGGAGACCTTCGAACGGCTGACCGGGACGATCATTCGCCAGGTCGGCGACCTGCGCAACATGGTCGATGAATTCAGCAATTTTGCACGCATGCCGAAGCCGGTATTCAAGGCGGAGAATATCCACGAGATCGCCCGCGCGGCGCTGTTCCTGCATGAGGTGGCGCATCCGGGAATCGCATTCAGCATCGATCCCGCCAAGGCCGATATTCCATTGGTGTGCGACCGCCGCCAGTTGAGCCAGGCGCTGACTAACGTCGTCAAGAATGCGGTCGAAGCAATTGAAGTGAGGCGTAATCGTGGTGAAACCAACTTCGATGGCGACCGCGTCGATGTTCGGGTGCGGAGCGTCAAGGATCAGGTGGTGATCGACGTCAACGATACCGGCGTCGGGCTTCCCGCCGACCGCGAACGGCTGACCGAGCCCTATATGACCACGCGGGTCCGCGGCACCGGGCTGGGGCTCGCCATCGTCAAGAAGATCGTTGAGGAACATTGCGGCGAAATCGCCTTCCTCGATCGTGGCGGCGGCGGCACGCATGTGCGGATCGCGTTCGACGCCGAGCGGCTTGCGGGGCAGGCGGGCGATGGAGACGACGGGGACCAAAGGGACATTCCAAAGAAAGGCCCGACCGATGGCGCTTGATGTGCTCGTTGTGGACGATGAAGCCGATATTCGCGAACTCGTCGCCGGCGTCCTCGAAGACGAGGGCTATACCGTTCGAACCGCGGCCGACAGCGATTCGGCACTCAATGCGATCGAGGACCGTCGCCCAAGCCTGGTGCTGCTAGACGTGTGGCTGCAGGGATCGCGGCTCGACGGCTTGCAGATCCTCGAACAGGTCAAGCGGCGCGACCCGACGCTGCCGGTGATCATGATCTCGGGCCATGGCAATCTCGACACTGCGGTCGCCGCGATCCGCGAAGGCGCGGTCGATTTCATCGAAAAGCCATTCGAGGCGGGCAAATTGCTCCACCTCGTGGCACGCGCGACCGAGACCGACCGGCTACGACGCGAAAATGCAGCGTTCCGCCAGCAATATGGGCAGGACGACCAACTCGGCGGATCGTCGGTCGCGATCAATAATGTCCGTGCCACGCTCAAGCGGGTCGCGCCGACCGGCAGCCGGGTGCTGATCACCGGGCCTGCCGGCGTCGGCAAGGAGATTGCCGCGCGCACTATCCACGACTGGAGCCCGCGCGCCTCGGCGCCATTCATCACCGTCTCGGCAGCGATGATGAGCCCCGAGCGGATGGAAGAGGAATTATTCGGCGCCGAAAGCGACGGCGTGGCGCGCCCCGGGCTGCTCGAACAAGCCCATGGCGGAACCTTGTTCCTCGACGAGATTGCCGACATGCCGGCCACCACGCAGGCCAAGATGCTGCGCGTGCTGACCGACCAAAGCTATACGCGCGTTGGCGGCCAGCGCCCGGTCAAGGTTGACGTTCGCGTTCTGTCAGCAACATCGCGCGACCTGGCCGACGAAATCGCCGCAGGGCGGTTTCGCGAAGACCTTTATTACCGGCTCAATGTCGTCCCGGTGCGGATTCCGTCGCTGCGCGAGCGGCGCGAGGATATTCCCGATCTCGTCGCCCATTTCCTTGCGCGTTTTGCCGCTGAGCGGCGGATCGCAACGCCCGACGTGACCGAGGAAGCGATCGCCGCGCTGCAGGCGCATGACTGGCCAGGCAATGTCCGGCAGTTGCGCAACATCATCGAGCGCACGCTGATCCTTGCGCCGGGCGACCGGGTGGAATGCATCGATATCGATCTGCTACCAGCCGAAGTAATTGAAGGACAGGGGTCGAGCAGTATGGGTTCGTCGTCGATCGCGATCATGGGATCGCCGCTGCGCGAGGCGCGCGAGAGCTTCGAGCGCGAATATCTCAAGGTCCAGATCCGCCGTTTCTCTGGCAACATCTCGCGCACCGCTTCGTTCATCGGCATGGAACGATCGGCGTTGCATCGCAAATTGAAGGCGCTCGGCCTCGCCGACCGCCGCGACATCGAGGAATAGGGACAAGATGCCAGAACGAGCGATGAGCCTTCAGGACCAGTTTCTCAACGCGGTGCGCAAGGACAAGACCCAGGTGACGATTTTCCTGATGAAGGGCGTCAAATTGCAGGGCGTAATCACTTGGTTCGACGCATTTTCGATGCTGCTGCGGCGCGATGGCACCGCGCAATTGCTCTACAAACATGCGGTGTCGACGATTGTCCCGACGGAGTCGCCGAAGGTTCTTCCTGCGCCCGTCGCGCTCGACCCGCGCAAGAGTTCGCTTCAGGACATCTTCCTTAGCGCGGCGCGTGGCCAGCATGAGCCGATGACGCTGTTCCTGGTAAACGGCGTGATGTTGCAAGGGATGGTCGGGGGCTATGATCAATTCTCGATCCTGCTCGAGCGATCGGGGCATGTCCAACTGGTCTACAAACATGCGGTCTCGACGCTCCAGCCTGCGGGCAGCCTCGACCTCCAGTCGCACGAAGGCGAGGGCGAACAGCTGGCAGGAGACGGCAGCTGAGCGTCTTCAATCGCGATGATGACGACGGGATCAGCCGCGGCGAGCGCGCAATGCTCGTCCTGCCCGACATCGCCGGATCCAAACCGATGCGCTCGAACGAGGCGCGGCTCGACGAAGCGGCGGGACTTGCGGCGGCGATCGGTATCGACGTGGTGGGCCGCCGCGCCGTCCGGGTCAGGGCGCCGCGCCCGGCGAGCCTGTTCGGCAAGGGGCAGGCCGAGGAAATCGCCCAGGCGGTAACCGACAGTGGCTCCAAATTGCTGATCGTCGATGCTCCTTTAACCCCGGTGCAGCAGAAGAATCTGGAGGAAATGACCAAGGCCAAGGTGATCGACCGCACCGGCCTGATCCTCGAGATTTTCGGTGAGCGCGCGGCAACCGCCGAAGGCCGGCTGCAGGTCGAGCTGGCGCATCTCGACTACCAAGGTGGGCGACTGGTGCGAAGCTGGACCCATCTTGAGCGCCAGCGCGGCGGTTTCGGCTTCCTCGGCGGTCCGGGCGAAACCCAGATCGAGGCCGATCGGCGAATGATCCGCGACCGAATGGCAAAAATCCGTCGCGAACTCGACCAGGTCAAGCGAACCCGCGGGCTCCACCGCGATCGCCGCCAACGCGCACCATGGCCGGTGATTGCCCTGGTCGGCTATACCAATGCCGGAAAGTCCACGCTTTTCAATCGCATGACGAATTCTTCTGTGAAGGCGGAAGATCTGTTGTTCGCAACGCTCGACCCGACCATGCGCGACATCCGCCTGCCGGGGTTTGCCAAGGCGATCTTGTCCGACACGGTCGGGTTCGTATCCGACCTGCCGACCGAATTGGTGGCGGCGTTCCGGGCGACTCTCGAGGAAGTGCTGGCCGCCGATTTGATCCTGCATGTTCGCGACATGGCGCATCCCGATCGTGACGCGCAATCGGCTGACGTCGAGTCGGTACTTGCCTCGCTCGGCCTGGAGCAGGGGAGTGGCCCGCCGCAGATCGAAGTATGGAACAAGATAGATGCGCTTGGCGCAGATGAGCGCGAGGCGCTGCTGGCCGACGCAGCGCGGCGTGAGGATGCGATTCCGGTGTCGGCGTTGACCGGCGACGGACTGGAGCAATTGACGATCCGGGTCAGCGAGCGCCTGCGGGCGGGAAGCGACACGCGCGACATCGAACTTTCGGTGAGCGACGGAGAGCGACTGGCATGGCTGCATTCGCGCGGTCAGGTGGTCGAGCAGCAGCATGACGGCGAGACGACGCACTTGAAGGTGCGCCTGTCGGATGTCGATTGGGCGCGGTTCCAGTCGCTCTAGACGGCCGTCTTCGCCTTCACCCAGAGAGCTTCTTTCTCGTCGAGGTCGAGCGCTTCGAAACCTGGCTCGGTTTCGATGTGCCGGAAACGGCGCTCGAACTTGGCATTGGCAGCGCGTAGCGCGGCTTCGGGCTCAATGTTCAGTTTTCGTGCGAGATTGACGACCGCGAACAGCAAGTCGCCCAATTCCTCTTCGCGTCGGCCTTGCTCCTGCTCGGCATCGAGCTCGGCCAGTTCCTCCACGACCTTGGCGCGGGCGCCGGTAGCGTCGGGCCAGTCGAAGCCGGTCCGGGCGGCGCGTTTCTGGAGCTTTTTGGCACGTTCGAGCGCGGGAAGTGCGAGCGCTACGCCGGCCAACGCGCTCTGGTCGGGCGTTTTGCTGCGTTCGGCGGCCTTGAGCACCTCCCATCCGGGACTTTCGGAAGCACCACCGAAGATATGCGGATGGCGGCGTTCGAGCTTGTCGCAAATTCGCGTCAGGACATCGTCGAGCGAGAAATGACCGGCGTCGGCAGCGATCTGGGCATGGAACACGACTTGCAATTGGAGATCGCCAAGCTCGTCGGCGAGCCCGGCCATATCGTCGCGGTCGATCGCATCTGCGACCTCATAGGCTTCTTCGATGGTGTAGGGCGCGATCGTTGCGAAGGTTTGCACCCGGTCCCATTCGCAACCGGTGTGCGGATCGCGAAGGCGACGCATGATGGCGGAAAGGCGGTCGAGGGTCATTGGCGATCCTTAGCGGGCAATAGGGCTATTTCCAGCGCCCGCGCCTGGAGTGCAGGAAGTATGATAATATGTATTATGTAAAGTCAGAGTATGATATTAGGAGGATCCCATTCTCTCAGCCCTCGAGGAGCAACCATCGGCCCTCGACGCCCCACCGCTTCAGCGACGACAGATAATTCATCCCGAGCACGTTGAATTCGTCGCCGTCGGCGATGTGAAGCCCAACATTGCTTCGCCGAATGATGCCGATGTCGAAGGATGCGGCTTGCGCCGTGGCGACGCGGACGATCCCGTTTCCGGTCCGAACCATCTGGTCGCGCTGGTCGCTGACCACCAGATTGGCGCGCGCTGCAGTGCCGCGGCCGATGGTGGTCATGGTGGCGCCGCTGTCGACCAGGAAACGCACCGGGCGCCCGTTGATGCTCGCTTCGATGTAGAAATGCCCGTCAATCGCCTGCGGGATCCGCAATTGCCCGGCCTGGACGACCGGGGCGCCTGTCGCTTCGCTCCTGAGTCGCTGGAGCACGAAGCCAAGATCGTCGCGGAAGGTGAACAATATGAAGCCGGCGCCGAACATCGCGATCCATGTCAGCAGTGCGATCGCCAGCGTGGGAAACCGGCCGCGGCGCGAAATCAGTGTTCCGATGACCAGCATGATCGCCATCAGCACATACAACCCGCCGAGCTGCACATCGTTGGTCATGGTTGAAGCACCAAAGTATTCCCCTCCACCCGCCAGCTGCGGAGTGACGACAGGAAGTTCATACCGAGCACATTGGTATCGTCGGCATTGTTCACATGCAGTGTGAAGTCGGCGCGGGCGATCGAGCCGACGTCGAAGCGTGCTGCCTTGGCGACCGGCATTTGCACGTCGCCGTTTGCGGTCTCGACCTGGGCCACGCGCATGCCCGTTTGAACGTTGGCCGCGGCGGCCAGATCAGGAGAGATGGTGGTGATCGAGGCACCGCTGTCGACCAGGAATGGCGCGGTCCGGCCGTTGACGCTGGCGTTGATCCAGAAATGGCCGTCGTCGCGCATCGCGATCCGAAGCTCCTCGCCGGACTCGATCGGAGCGCCGGTAGCCTCGGCACGAAGCTTTGCACCGAGAGTCGTAAATTCGCCGCGAAAGGCGAACAAAGTGAACACGACCCCGAAGATCGCGACCCACGCCAGGATCATCTTCAATGCCTTGCCAATCGGTAGCCGCATCCCGATCAGCGAGCTTCCGACCAGGATCAGGCACAGCACGAGATAGAGCGTGTTCATTCCGTCGTCCCCACTCATCCCAACTCCACTTCCTGCCCGTCGAACGCGGGTGCCGCCCAGTCGGGCAGGTCACGGACAAGTGTCGCATAGTCCATGCTTTTGTCGAGGTGGGTCAGCAGCAACTGGCCGATCCCGAGCTCCCTCGCCCAGTCGAGCACCGCGTCGAGATGGGCGTGGGTTGGATGCGGCGTCCGGCGGAGGCAATCGCAGATCCACAGGTCGGCGCCTTGATAGAGCGAGGCCATGCCGTTGGTCATGTCGTGGAAATCAATGGCATAAGCGATGCTTGCCCCGCCCTCGTCCGCGCGAAGCCCAAGCGAGGTAATCCCGCCATGTGGCTGATCAACAAAGCGCAGCGTCGCATCGCCGAGTTTCACCTCGTCGTCGATCGGTTGCGGGTCAAGCACGGCCGGATAAAGCGGCGTGCCCTCAAAGGCATAAGCGAAGCGCCTGGCAAGCCGATCGAGCGTGTCGGCACGTGCGTGGAGCGGCACCGGACGACCGATATGCTGCGCAACTTGGCGTAGATCGTCGATCCCGTGGCAATGGTCGGCATGGTCGTGGGTCACGATCACACCGGCGAGGTCAGCGGTCCGTGCGGCGAGCATTTGTTCGCGCATGTCGGGACCGCAATCGACCAGCATTTGCTCGCCCCTGCTCTCGATTAAAATCGACGATCGGGTGCGGCGGTTGCGCGGCTCGGCGGGATTACAATTGCCCCAGTCATTACCAATGCGCGGCACCCCCGACGACGTCCCGCAGCCGAGGATGCAGACCTTCACGCGGCGGCCCCTCGCCTCCGCTCGGGGCAGGCTTTAGCGAACAATCGGAAGAAGTTGGCGGTGGTTGCTGAGGATAGGTCTTCGATCGTTTCACCACGCAACTCAGCGAGGAACGCGGCAGTATCGGCGACAAACGCCGGCTCGCACGTCTGGCCTCGATGCGGCACCGGAGCGAGGAACGGCGAGTCGGTTTCGACCAGCAGGCGATCGACCGGGATTGATTTGGCGATTTCCTGCAAGTCCCGGGCGTTCTTGAAGGTGACGATCCCCGAGATCGAGATGAACAGTCCGAGATCGAGCGCGGTTCGGGCAAGGTCGGCGCTGCCGGTGAAGCAATGCAGCACCGCAGCGATCCCGCCCTTCTCAACCGCCTCGGTCAGCATTTTGGCGGTATCGTCTTCGGCGTCGCGGGTGTGGATGATCAGCGGCAGGCCGGTCTGCCGCGCGGCATCGATATGCGCCGCGAACCGCTCGCGCTGCGCGCCGCGGTCGGACTTGTCGTAATGATAATCGAGCCCGCATTCGCCAATCGCGACGACGCGTGGGTGCGCCGACGCCTCGACCAGCACCGCCGCGCCCAGATCGGGATGGGCGTCGGCCTCGTGCGGGTGGACTCCGACGCTGGCCCACACGTCGGGCTCGCGCTCCGCCACGGCGATGACGTCATTCCATTCGGATTGGCGGGTGGAGATGTTGAGGAAGCCGCCTATCCCGCGGGCGCGCGCCGAGGCCAGCACTTCTCTCTGGCGCCCGGCGAGGCCCTCATAGACAAGATGGCAATGGCTATCGATCAGCATGGGGCGATCAGCATGGGGCGATCAGCATCAGGCGGCTTCCTCATCTTCGCCAAGCTCGAGCCGCGGGAAGATCGGAGTCGGTTGTTCGATCGGCGCGCCGTCGGCGCCGCTGTCGATCAACGCGATCAGTTTCGCCGCCGATCCGGGGATGACCGGCGCCACCGCCTCGGCCAGCAGGCGCACCGCAACGACCAAGGTGCCGAGTACCGCCACCATCCGCTCAGGGTCATTCTTCTTGAGCGCCCACGGCGCTTGGGCATCGACATAGGCATTGCAGGCGAAGACCGCCGTCATCCACGCCTCGATCCCGGTCGAGAAAGCAAAGCGATCGAAGTCGCGCGACAGGCCGGCGCAGCGCTCGCGCACCAGATCGAGCAAGGCGCGGTCATCATCGGCCTCGCCCGCCGCCGGAAGGACTCCGCCTAAATTCTTGAACACCATCGACAAACTGCGCTGAGCGAGATTGCCGAAGCTGTTGGCGAGTTCGCTGTTGACGCGGTTGACGATCGCTTCATGGCTATAGCTTCCGTCTTGCCCGAAGCTGACTTCGCGCAGCAGGAAATAGCGCAAAGCATCGACCCCGTATCGCTCCGCCATGGCCATCGGATCGACCACGTTGCCAAGGCTCTTGGACATCTTCTCTCCGCCTTTGGCGAGAATGAATCCGTGGCCATAGACCTGCCTGGGGAGCGACAGTCCGGCCGACATCAGGAAGGCCGGCCAATAGACTGCGTGGAACCGCACCACATCCTTGCCGATCAGATGGACATCCGCCGGCCAATATTTTTCCCACAAGTCGCCGCCGTCGGGATAGCCGAGCCCGGTGATGTAATTGGTCAGAGCATCGAGCCAGACATACATCACATGCGCCTCGCTGCCCGGAACCTTGATCCCCCAGTCGAAGCTGGTGCGCGAGATGCTGAGATCCTTGAGGCCGCCTTCGACGAACCGC
>JAJAZM010000156.1 GCA_026785645.1 Sphingomonas bacterium
GGCGCAACTCGCGCAGATAGGCGGGGTCATGAACCTGGTGGTGATTGCCGGCAACGACCAGATCGGTTAGCTGCGCGATCTCTCGCTTCTCTGTCAGCAGCACGACATCGACGCCGGGAACCCGGACCGCGTCGGCCAAGGCATTGAGTGTCGCCACCGGCGTCAAACGACCGTCAAACTCGGACCGGGTCGATTGGCGGCGCGGGATCGCGTCGGTCAGCGAAGTGAGCGGGTGGGCGGGGCCCCCGAACCGCGTCTGCAACCGGCCGTCGATCGCGATCAGTTCGAGGGGCTGGCCACTGGCGCTCGCCGCGATCAGCAAATTCTCCACCGCACAGCCCAGGCTTGCCCATAAATGATGATCGTCCGGATCTACCACCGGGGTTCGCCGCGAGAAATCGGGCTCGATGTCGACCCCGTCAGCCCCGAGCCGGAATCGCCACGCCTGCGTATTGTGGCTGTTGGCCGCGAGCGTCGCATAGCGCACCAGGTCGGGCAGCTGCGGCTGGGCCTTGAGCGTGGCACGAATTCTGGTCGTGTTCTCGCGGAAAGAGGTCATGTCGGTGGAGTGTCGCCACGCCAATCCGCCGCCGCCAACGGCGAGCGCGGTCCCCGCTGCCCCACCAATCAGGAATTCGCGCTTGCCGATGGCATGTCTCCGGACTGGCCGCCGGAGGTGGAGGGGAGTCGTCGGATCAACGTTCGGCCATCGGCAACGGGGCCGAAATCGCGTTAGTTTGTTCGCGGCCTCCTCTTGTCTCGGCGCGTTGCCCGTCGCAAAGCCTGCCTCATGGCGCGCAAGAACAAGAATAAGGGCGGCGGCAATCCCAACCGGCCGCGTTTCTGGGGCAAGCATTCCGTCGCGGCCGCGCTGGATAACCCGGATCGCAAGGTGTTCAAGGTGTGGACCACGCTCGAGGCGGCGGCGCTGATGAACTTCCCCAAGGATCTGGTGGTGATGCGGGCCGAAGTATCCGACCTTGGGCGCATGGTCCCGGCCGATGCACCGCACCAGGGCGTGGTGATCGAAGTCGAGCCGCTTGAGGATATGTGGCTCAGCGACTTGCTCGCCGAAGCGCCTGAGCGCGCCGTGCTCCTCGTGCTCGACCAGGTTACCGACCCGCACAATGTCGGCGCGATCCTTCGCTCGGCGGCCGCGTTCGGGGCGATCGGGATCGTCACCCAGGACCGCCATTCGCCACCCGAGGGAGGAGCGCTGGCGAAGGCTGCCTCGGGTGCGCTTGAACGCGTGCCGTGGGTGCGGGTGGTCAATCTCGCCCGCGCGCTTGAGGAAATCGCCGAGGCGGGCTTCTGGCGGATCGGGCTTGCGGGCGAGGCCGATACCGATCTCAAGGCGGCGCTCGGCCCGCAGAGAGTGGCGTTGGTGCTCGGTGCCGAAGGTCCGGGGATGCGCTCCAATACCCGCGAACATTGCGATGCGCTGGCCAAACTGCCGATATCGAGCGCGATGGAGAGCCTCAACGTCTCCAACGCCGCTGCGGTCGCGCTTTATGCGGCCAGCGTCGCCTGATGGTCCGGACGACCGAATCACTCAACCATAGTCTCGACGCCCTCGCCGCCGCCGAACCCGCCTTCGCACGGACGATGAAAAGCCACGGCCGCCCAGAGCCCCGCCTGAGTGAGCCCGGAGTCGCGACGCTGATGCGGACCATCGTCGGCCAGCAGGTCAGCGTCGCCGCCGCGCGGTCGATGTGGGCCAAGCTCGAAGCCGCATTTGGCGATCCGCCAGACCTTGAACGCCTCCTCGCCGCGAGCGACGAAGAATTGCGCGCGCTCGGCCAGTCGCGCCAGAAAACCGGCTATTTGCGAAGCCTCGCCAGCCTCGTCCGGTCGGGCGAACTCGACCTCGCCAACCTGCCCGCCGACGATGATGAAGCGATCGAGCTGCTGACCCGGATCAAGGGCATCGGACGCTGGTCGGCGGAAATCTATCTGTTGTTCGCCGAGGGCCGCGACGATGTCTGGCCGGCGGGCGACCTTGCGGTGCAGATCGAACTCGGGCGGATGCTCGGGCTCGATTCCAAGCCGACCGAAAAGTATCTGCGCGACTTGGCCGAAGCATGGCGCCCCCACCGCGGCGCGGCGGCAGTGCTCGCCTGGCACAGCTATAATAAGGTCGGAACTGCGCTCTAGCCCGTGGCGTGCGTCAGTTGCGTGCCGCGCCGGTGCTTCCGAACGTGCTGAGCATCGTCCCGCCCCAGCTGCCGCTGAACCCGTCGTAGATCGCGCGCGCTGCTTCGGCGATGGTCCGCGGACGGTCGCTCCCGCCACGGGCAAAGAATGCCACGGCCAGCCGCCGACCGTCGGGCATGGTGATGAAACCGACGTCGCCAGTCAGCCCGTTCAGCGTGCCGGTCTTGTGCTCGACGCGGGTTCCGTCGGGGAGCAACGCCTTCATCCGATTGCGACCGGTGATGCAGCGGCTCATCGCCGACAGCAGGTAGGTGCGGCTTGCTGGGCGCAGCATATTGCCCCGGTCAAGCTGGCGAAGAAAGCTGATCATCGAATGCGGCGAGCTCGAATCGCGTCGGTCGAACAAGTCGCGCGGCGAACGCAGCAATTGCGCGATCGTCCGGTCGATGCGGATACCGGGCAGTCCGTTGAGATTGAGCCACTGCTGCACGTAACCCGGGCCGCCGAGGTTGCGGATCAGCACGTCGGTTGCGACATTGTCGCTGCGGGTCAGCATAAGGTCGATCAGTTGCGCCGCCGATCGCGACCCGATCCGGTCGTCGAGCGACCGGCGGCCATGATCGACTTGGGTGAGATAGGCGCCCGCCACCGCAAGCTTGACCGTGCTTGCCATCGGGAACAGTTGGTCGCCGTTGATGCTGACGCTGCGACCGTTGCTGAGGTCGAGCGCGGCAATCCCATATTCGCCCGATTTGCCGCCGACCAGATAGGCCAGTTGCCGCTCGACCGAGACCAACTCAAGCGATGACGCCGCCGCTGCCGGCTGGGCGCTGAAGGCCAGAATCCACGCTAGAACGACAATATAGCGCAAGGCAGACCTCGTTTCGGGTGTGGCGGACCGGCCTACTAAGTCTGCAAAAAGTTACAAATGGGTAAGGGCCGGTACGTTTGGTTTAAGCGACGAACACCATCTGGCATGTCCCAAATCAGGACCGCAAGCCTTTTTCGTAGCGCCGCGCACCAAGGCCCCTCCACGAGCGGGCACCGCGATCGAGCCGCAACGGGGCCAATTTCTCCTGGCCCTCGGCACCTTGGCCAACCAGGAATCCCGCCGCGCTCTGCCCA
>JAJAZM010000157.1 GCA_026785645.1 Sphingomonas bacterium
CGACATTCCAGCCGGCATAACGGAAGCCGGCGGTTTCGGCGGTGGCTTTGGGTTCGTCGAGCATTACCACGATCACATAGCGCGGCTCGTCCATCGGGAATACACCGGCAAAGGTGGTGATCACCAAATTCTTCGAATAGCTGCGCCCGACCACCTTATCGGCGGTCCCGGTCTTGCCGCCAACCCGATAGCCCGGCGCGTCGGCTTTCTTGCCGGTGCCGTCGGTCACCACCAGCCGGATAAGTGCGCGCATCTTGTAACTGGTCGATTCGCTGAACACCCGCCGCGCTTTTCCGGCGGAATGATATTTGTCGACCTTGAGCAGGGTTGCGGGACGATAGACGCCGCCGTTGAACAGGGTCGCATAGCCGGACGCCAGGTGAAGCGGCGTGACCGCCATCGAATGGCCGAAGCCGACCGTCATCACATCGGTCCGGCTCCAGTCGCGTGGGGTCAAGGTACGACCGCGCTCCTTGAGTTCGATATCGACCCGATCCATGAACCCCATATTCTTGAGGAACGCCTTCTGCCGGGTCGCGCCGATCTGGTCGGCAATCTGGGCGGTGCCGACGTTGGAGCTTTCCTTCATGATTTCGGCGACCGAGCAGGGCCGGTTGAACGGGTGAGTATCGCCGATCGTGCGCCCGGAAACGTGCAACTCGCCCGGACACGGATACATCTGGCCCATCGATTTGATGATCCCGCTATCCATCGCCATCGCCACGGTAAACGGCTTGAAGGTCGATCCCAGCTCATACACCCCCGACGTCGCACGATTGAATCGCGCTTCGGGGGAGCCGGCGCCGGCGACATTGGGGTTGAGTTGCGGCAGGCTGGTCATCGCCAGCACTTCGCCGGTGTGAATATCCATGATCACCCCGGCCGCACCAATGGCGGAGAATTTCTGCATCGCCCCGAGCAGTTCATGCTCGAGCGCCTGCTGAATCCGGCTCGAGATGGACAAGGTCAGCGGCTCGTTACGCGCCGCCGGATCGGACAGCCGCTGTTCGAACGCGCGTTCGATCCCGGCGGTGCCCTGCCCGTCGACATCGGTGTAGCCAAGCACATGCGCGGCAAGGCTGGTCTGCGGATAGAGCCGGTCGGGCTCGCGGTCGATCGCCAGGCCCGGCTCGCCCAGCGCGTTGACTGCCTCGACCACGCCCGGCGCGGCGCGGCGGCGAAGGTAGAAGAATGGCCGGTCGGATCGCATCATCGCAAAATAGGATGCTTCGTCGCGCTCGGGCATCAGCCGCGCCAGCGTCCGCGCCAGCTCGAGCTTGTTGCCGATAATCTTCTTGGGGTGGAGCGCGATCGTCCAGGCGTCGATCGTCCGCGCCAGCGCATGGCCGTCGCGATCGACGATGTCGCCGCGTTCGGGCACCAGGATGGTCACCCCGAGCTTGCGTCCGGCATGGTCGCCGAACGCCGCGAGATACAGGATCCGCGCCGCGATCAGCCCGATCACCCCGACGTAGACCAGCATTCCGAACATCAGCCTTTGGTGCATCACCGCCAATATCTGGCGTCGCTGGCCGACGAGACGAAGACGCTCGGGCTGCGCGACGATTCCGGGGGGCGCGTTCATTGCGGCGTGCCGGTTTCCTTGGATTTCCTGGGCGCCGACGCAGGCAAGGGCGCCAGTGCATCGGCCGACGCCATGGTCGTTCGCTTGGGCCCTACAACCTTGGGTACCGTCGCCTTGGGTAACGCGGTTTTGGGTAGCGCCGCCTTGGGCAGTTCCGACTTGGTCGCAACCGACTTGATCGCAGCCGACTTGGCCGGCTTGCTTGGCGCGATCGCCGTCGGCAGTGTTCGCGGCTGCGGCCGCTGATAGCTTGCAACGCGCATCATGTCCTGCGCCGAGGGCCCCGCCGAGCGGCCCACCGTCACTGGCTTGGCTTCATCCCCGTCGCTGGTGCTCGACTGGCGCGTGACGCCTTGCTCGGTCGGTGCCGAAGCGAGCACGATCGGCGCCTCGATCGTCGGCTTGGGCACCGGCTTGACCATCGTCGCCAGCTGGAAGCCGCCTTCGAGGAACTGGTCGGCGGTGGGCGCAGACAAGCGGATGAAGCCGACGTTCCACCGCTCGAGCTGGGCCAGTCTCCCGCGCGTGCCGATTTCGGTCTGGAGCAAGCGGATGTCGCGCTGGGCGAGAACGATCTTGCCCTCGACCCGCTCGAGCTTGGCGCGTTCCGAGGCGACGTTCAATGACACCAGGTAGCAACCCAGTGCGGCGCCGGCGACGCTGGCCGCCATGAACAACGACTTGAACCCGTGGGCGCTCATCGCGCGCTTCCTTTCAGCTGGTCCCACGCGGGCGCATCGGTCCGGACCGCAGTACGGAGCCGTGCCGAGCGCGCGCGCGGGTTCGTTGCAAGCTCGGCGTCCGACGGTGACACCGGCTTGGCGACTTTCTCGAAACTTGGAGTCGGGCCACTGGCCGCCATCGGGCGGTGGCGCGAGCCGGCCGGGGTCGCCCCGCTGCGGCTCTTGAGAAACCGTTTCACGATCCGGTCCTCGAGGCTGTGAAACGTCACCACCGCCAGCCGTCCGCCGGGACGAAGCACCCGCTCGGCGGCAACCAGCCCGGCCTCGAGCTCGTCGAGCTCGGCATTGAGATGGATCCGGATCGCCTGGAAGGTGCGCGTCGCCGGGTCGCTCTTCATCCCCTGATAATAACCAAGCGACTTGCGCACCACGGCGGCCAGTTCGGCGGTCCGGTTCAGCGGCCGCGCGGCGACGATCGCGCTTGCCACTTTGCGCGCCCGCGGCTCCTCGCCATAGTCCTTGATGACCCGCGCGATTTCGGTTTCCTCGGCATGGTTGAGGAAGTCGGCGGCACTCTCCCCGGCCTGGCTCATCCGCATGTCGAGCGGGCCGTCCTTGCTGAACGCAAAGCCACGCTCGGCCCGGTCGAGCTGCATCGAGCTGACCCCGATATCCAGCGTTACGCCGTCGACCGGCGCAAGGTCGCGATCCTCGAGCGCCTTGTCCATCTGGCTGAAGCGCTCCTGGATCAAGGTCAGGCGCCCCTCTGCCACGGCGTCCGGGACGAGCGACGGCCCATCCGCGATCGCATCGGGATCGCGGTCGAAGGCAATCACTCGTCCCGCCCCCGCTGCAAGCAAGGCACGGGTGTAGCCGCCGGCGCCGAAGGTGCCGTCGACGTGGGTTTCGCCGGACTGGACGCAAAGGCCAGCAATGACCTCCTCGATCAGCACCGGCAGGTGCGGTGCCGGGGCAACGGCGGCCGCACTCATGAGCTGACGCCCCGCTCGTCGAGGCGGAAGCGCGCGATATCTTTCATGTCGTCGGGAATATTGGGGTCGGCCAGGAACAGCTTGGGGTTCCACAGCTGGAAGGTCTCGCCGACGCCGATGAACAACGCCAGATCGTCGATCCCGCTTTTGCTCCGCATCATCGTCGGGATCACGATCCGGCCCGAGCTGTCGTACGGCACTTCCTCGGTCGCGCCGAACGCCATCATCGTGCGGCGGGCATGGTCGAGCTCGGCGGCGGGGTCGGTTTCCTGCTTCTCGGCGAGCCGCTCGAGCTTGGCATGCTTCAGCGCGGCATAGGCCGGATCATAAGCCGAAAGCGCCTGGAAATTGTCATGCTTGGCGAGGACGATGGTGCGGGCATCGCCGCGACGCTCGATCACCTGGCGCAGGAAGGCCGGCACGGAAACGCGGCCCTTCGCGTCCACCGCGTTCAAAGCACTGCCCTGAAACAGATGCTCTAGCGCCACGTCCCACTCCTGCGGCGCGCAAGCGTCCCCTGTTCACGAAGCACACGGCATTGCCGCGCCCTTCGCGCCCGTCACTCGAAGGTGAGGATCGCCCCGTGCCAATCCTGTTGGTAACCCAACATGCGAAGGGATACAATGGATTTTGATGCCATTTCATGGGATTTCATGCCCAACTCCTCGCTGCTCTGGGGAAATGGCGCTGACAGTGCAAATCTATTCTGTGTTTGTTCTACCTGGTCTTGGCGGGACAACCCTGTGGATAAGCTTGTGGGTGCAGCGAATCGGTGGGCGACTCGGACGCGACTCACCGCGCCTGCTGGAGCGGCGGCGAAAGCGAAGTTTCAATCATCCGCAGATTGTCGGACGGAAAACCCTTCGCCGCCCTTATTGCTTCGACGTTGAGGAAATCGGCGTCGGCGATGATCGTCGCATTGCCCTTGCCCAATTGGCACAGCGCTTTCCAGCCGCCCTCCTCGATCGCGCATTTGCCACCCATTTTGACCAGCGTGCCCGGGGAAATGAACGCGACCGCGCCATTCATCCGGTCATAGCTGACCCCGCGCTTGTCGGGCGCGTCGAGCCTCAGCCCCCAATGCGCCAGTAGCCCGGTGTCGGCAAAGCTCATCGGCGGGCGCAACCGATCACCGAACGGTCGCTCGCTCGGCCATTCGAGCATCGGATCGGCCAGCAGCACCAGCCGTCCCCCGCCCCGCACCCAGCCATCGAGCGCGACCAATTCCTCCGCCGGAAGCGCGCGCGGCTGGGCGACGAGCAGCACGCCACTCGGCGGCAACTGGCTCGGCAAGTCGATCGGCTTGAGCTGGAAATGCTCGCGCAGAAACACCGCCGCCTCGCCCTTGGCCGGACCAAGCCCGAAACCCTCGTCGAGCAGCAAGGGCAGCGAGGTCAGCACATGGACGATGGGCTTTGCCTCGACCTTCGTCGCCGGTTGCGCGCGGCATCCAATCGTCGCCAGCAGCGCTACCGCCGCCAGCACGCCAGGCTTCATTGCTTGTTGTCGGTCGCTGCGTTGGCGGCGGAGGATTCGCCCGGCGCCGCGCCAATCTCGGCCAGCGGTTCATTGGGCTCGGCCGGAATGGCGTTGGCGATAATCTGGTTGGCGGTCGGCGGATCGCTGCTCCAGTTGGTGATCGCGGCACCGATCAGCACCAGCACGAACACGAACGCCAATCCGGTCAGGCCGATGCGCACGCGCTGCACGCGTTCTTTCACCTCGCCGTGTGCCTCGATCCCCATCGCCATTCGACGAACCTATGCCTCGCTTGGCCGCATTGCAATTCCCGTGCTTCACGCGACACCGTCAACATTAGACAGACGAGTCATGACCAAGACCCTCACTTTTGCTTTGGTTGCCGCCGCCGCGCTAGCCGGTTGCGACCAGTCCGACCACACCATCAACGCCAATGCGCCCGGCGATCAGGCCAATGCCGCCAACGCGATCGCGCCGGTCGACATGCCGCCCGCCATCGTCGCCAGCAAGATTTACCGCTGCAAGGACAATAGCGTTGTCTATATCGACTGGCTGGCCGGCGATCAGTCCGCCAATCTCCGCACCGAGAAGGGCGGCGCCCCGACCCGGCTCACGGCCGACACCGCAGGCGGCGCGCTCATGGCCGAAGGCTATTCGCTGATCGGCCTGTCAACCGCCAAGACGGTCACCCTCACCCGCTTGGGCAAGGGTGCTCAAGCTTGCCGCGCCTGAGCCGCCAGGCTTAGCCCCACCATAAAACCCCCGGTCAGCACCGGGGGTTTTTTTATGACGCCACGACCGCTAGTGGCTCGGCCATGATCACCCCGCAAATGGTCGCCGACCACGGCTTCTCGCCCGAGGAATATGACAACGTCCTCCACGCCCTTGGTCGCGCGCCCAACCTGGTCGAGCTAGGCATCTTTTCGGTGATGTGGTCCGAGCATTGCAGCTACAAAAGCTCGCGTTTCCATTTGAAGAAGCTCCCAACCGAAGCCCCGTGGGTGATCTGCGGTCCGGGCGAGAATGCCGGCGTGATCGACATTGGAGACAATCAGGCGGCGATCTTCAAGATGGAGAGCCACAACCATCCCAGCTACATCGAACCCTATCAGGGCGCGGCGACCGGGGTCGGCGGGATCTTGCGCGACGTGTTCACCATGGGCGCTCGCCCGATCGCCAATTTGAACGCGCTCCGCTTCGGTCGCCCCGACCATCCCAAGATGCGCCACTTGATCAGCGGCGTCGTCGCGGGCATCGGCGGCTACGGCAATTGCGTCGGCGTCCCCACGGTCGGCGGCGAGGTCAATTTCGACCCCGCCTACGACGGCAATATCCTGGTCAATGCGATGACCGTCGGGGTCGCCGACCAGGACAGGATTTTCTATTCCGCCGCGAGCGGAATCGGCAATCCGATCGTCTATGTCGGCTCGAAGACCGGGCGCGACGGGATTCACGGCGCGACCATGGCCTCGGCCGATTTTGCCGAAGGCGATGAGGACAAGCGCCCCACCGTCCAGGTCGGCGATCCGTTCACCGAGAAACTGCTGATCGAAGCCTGCCTCGAGCTGATGGCGTCGGATGCGATCGTCGCGATCCAGGACATGGGCGCGGCGGGGCTGACCTCGTCCTCGGTCGAAATGGCGAGCAAGGGCGGGGTCGGGATCCGCCTCGACATGAACGCCGTTCCCTGCCGCGAGGAGGGGATGAACCCCTACGAAATGATGCTGTCCGAATCTCAGGAACGCATGCTGATGGTGCTCAAGCCCGGCCGCGAAGCCTTCGCCGAGGCGATCTTCAAGAAGTGGGAGCTCGACTTCGCGGTGATCGGCGAAGTCACCGATACGGGTCACATGGTGCTCGAATTCAACGGTGAAATCGTGTGCGACATCCCGCTCGGCCCGCTCGCCGACGACGCCCCGCTCTACGAACGCCCCTACCTGTCGCAGGACGAGTATAAAGCCTGGGCCAATGTCGCCCCGCTCGGCGACATCCCCGAAAGCACCGACATCGCCGCCGACCTGCTCAAGCTGATGGCCAGCCCCAACCTCGCCAGCCGCCGCTGGATCTGGGAGCAATATGACAGCCAGGTCGGCGCCGACACCGTCCAGACCGGGGGCGACGCCGCGGTGGTCCGCATCCACGGCACCAAAAAAGCGCTGGCGATGACCACCGACTGCACCCCGCGTTATTGCTATGCCGACCCCGTCGAAGGCGGCAAGCAGGCCGTCGCCGAAGCGTTTCGCAATCTGTGCGCGGTTGGGGCGCGGCCGCTGGCGATCACCAACTGCCTCAACTTCGGCAATCCCCAGCGCCCCGAGATCATGGCCCAGATCGTCGGCTGCCTCGAAGGCATGAGCGAAGCCTGCCTCGCGCTCGACATGCCAATCGTCTCGGGGAATGTGAGCCTCTACAACGAGAGCAAGGCGACCGGCGGCGGAAGCGCGATCTTGCCCACCCCAGCGATCGGGGCGGTCGGGTTGCTCGACGATTGGGAGAAGTCGGCGACGATTGCGTTCAAGGCTGAGGGTGAAGCGATACTGCTCATCGGCCATTCGGCGGGGCACGTTGGTCAATCGCTTTGGCTCGACGTCTGCCACGGCCTCCGCGACGGCGCTGCTCCCGCGGTTGATCTCGATGTCGAGCGGAGGGCGGGCGAACTGGTCCGCTTACTGATCGCCGACGGCTTGGTCAGCGCGGTTCACGATTGTTCGGATGGCGGTGCGCTGGTTTCGGTGACGGAAATGGCGCTCGCCGGAAACCTTGGCGCGACCTTAACACTACCAGCGCTCGCCAATCCGGCCGCGATCCTGTTCGGCGAGGACCAGGGTCGCTACATCGTCACCACGCGTGATGTCGACTCGGTCGTCGCCCGCGCCGCCTCGTCCAACCTGATGGTCGCGACGATCGGCTCGGTCGGTGGAAGTTCGATCAACGGGACGAAACTCGACATCCCCCTCGCCACCCTCTGCGCCGCGCACGAAGGCTTCTTTCCCGCCCTCATGTCGAACGAACTCTGATCGCGTGAGCGATGTTCCGCACATTCCCTACACCGCCCTCCCCGCGCTGACCGATGACGAGCGGATTGCCGCCGCGACCGCCTTCCGCGACGAAATTTCCACCCGCCGTTCCTGCCGGATGTTCGCCGATACCCCGGTCCCGCGCGCGGTGATCGAGAACGCGATCCTCGCTGCTGGCTCCGCCCCGTCGGGCGCCAATCACCAGCCGTGGCATTTCGCGGTGGTCGAAAGCGCCGCTCTCAAACACCGCATCCGGCTCGAGGCCGAGGCGGAGGAAGCCGCTTTCTACGCCGGCAAGGCG